>JBFFSQ010000017.1:0-26924 GCA_041572275.1 Gammaproteobacteria bacterium | reverse complement strand
TGCATTACTACTCCATGTCTGTAGTGTCAGTACTAAGGGTGTTTGATCGGGATTTTTTATTCGAACAGATTTACTTATACGTTGTGCCTGTGGCCAGTAAGCAGCAACCTGCACATCTTTATCAATTACCTGCATTTCCACTGGCAATGTTGTCAAACCTTTACCCGGCACTGTAAAAGGATTTTTTCTTATTATCTTCAATCGGTAAGGCTCAAATGTACTCAATTTTCCCATAGACCTTACGTGAAGCATATAATCACCAGGAGGAAAAACGCCCTGGTAGGACACACTTTCGCCAGCAGATTTAGCAATCACCTCACGAACATTGACCGTGCCTGAAATCGCGAATCGTCCTTTCATCTTGCCAGATGTTTCAACCACAACCTGTAAATGTTCTTGTGCAGAAAGACTGAAGCGATAAAGATCTTTATCGCCATCTTGCATTAAACCTTTGATCGTCTCACCCACCAGGATACGATTGGCATAATTTACATCATCATTTGGCTCCAGTTCATTATTAACTTGTATTTCACCAAGCTTTAAAACCCGCACCATGTAATTATCTACATTTCTTGAACCAGTCACTTTTATCCAGTGTCGCCCTGGCATCAGTAACAAATTCGCGATACGTGCCTGACCTGTTTTTCTATGGCTGCCCCTTCTAAGTATTTCTTTCTGTGACACATCCAGATACGCCACAGATGCGACCGATGCTCCAACGGCCTCAATTGCCCATAACTGAGGTTTACCATGAACATCAAAATAATACACATCAAAGCGATCACTCTTGCCTCCAACACGCCCTTTTGCAACCAATCCCTTACCCAGCTCAGTCGCATCCTGCCTATCATCACCCGACTCTTTTTCCATTACTGCCTGGTCAATATCCCAGTCAGGCAAAGTGAAGGTCGTGCCAGGCTTCATGACCGCAATACTATCTGTGCTCGTTGTATCTTTTGGCCCTTCATGCTGAGAATCAACCGGTGGTGCTATCTGCTCCTGAATTTGATCTGCTGTCGTTTTTTCTACTACTGGACTGGCCATGGCTAGCATGGTCAAGTCCCCATCGGGTACACCATTAATCGGCATATCAATTTCTGTTCGCAATCCCTTAACATGAAGCGTAAGAGGGCCTTCAACGGTTTTGAAATTCAACACAAAGCGCGCAATCCCTTTTGGTGGCACAACCACCAAGGTCTTCGCACCAAAGGCCAGGTCCTGACTCATGCGTTTGTCAGGTTTTATTTTCTTTTTGCTACCATCGAGACGAATCTGTCGATAGGGTTTTATTTCAAGGCCTTTTTCCAAATCGAGGCCTTGCACCCCTAAATCGACAAGTACTCCAGTTTTCGTCCTGGTAACAGAATACAATTGCCATTGTGCTACTTTCCCATCCATAAAGGTCTTGAAAGGTTTAGGTGGTAAAGCAGGGCTTTTTTCGGAGAGATTCAGATAACTGGTTTCACTGCCATTTCTAACAGCCAGTTGGTAATTCTGTAGTTTATCAGGCACAAGAAAACTGACACTTTCAGCTGAAAAAAACTCAGGTGTAAAACGCAGTCGTTGTTTGCTCTTATTTAACACGATAATGGGATCGAATATAAAACCGCCATCCCCTTCTAGCCAGACATATTTACTCGCATCAATATCAACAAAACTCGCTACACCACCCTTGATAAACTTGCTCTTTCCAATCAGCTCCACAGCGAGAAATTTCCAACCATCTGAAGAACGAAGTTCCTGGATATCATTTCTCAACTGCTTGCTCATCACACCCAGTTCAAGATCACCAGTTGTTACCTGATCAATAAGACCTTTTGGAAACCCTGTGCCTCTAGCCAGCTGAATATTACCCGCTAAAGGAATTTGCACATGGCCATTAGCATTATCAAAAAACTGAAGTGCAATGTTTTCAGCTGTATCCGGGATTCGAAACAGGAACTGTGCTTCTGCCTCCTGGCCTTGCCGAGAAATGATAAAGCCTTTGGAAGGGTTGACACCATTTTTCAATTTGGCTGATGCGACATCTAATGAGTATGCAATGCCATCCACCAGCAAAAAAAGATGATCACCCCATTTAGGGACTTTGTAGGCAACATCTTTCTCTATCTGTTGATTGGAATTGGAGCCACCTTTAGAGCTACCAGTAAAGAACCCACCCGCCCCCATTGTACGGTCTGCCTTTTTCTCCAGAGATTTGCGATCTATTTTTTGTTTTGCATGGACATTTCTCCAAAGAGTTGTGATTTTTAAGGCCTGTTTACCATTCTTCTCTACTGCTGTTTCATAAAGCAACTCAACCGCTTCAATACGAATATTTACTCCTTTATTTTGACTTCCATGTTTTGCCTCAGGAAACTTGTGATACGCGATAGACAATAATTTTTTTGGAATATTTGGCGCAGGCTTCACTTTTGTTACAGCAACAGGCGCTGGATAGAGCTCAATATCACCCTGATAAAATATATCCTCAGCAGCACTTGTAGCAGTCCACCCAGCACGTGTAAGCAGAAGCAATATAATAAATATTAGACTGTTATATTTAGAGTCCACTGCTAATACCCATTTCTTTCTTACCTTCAGCACAACCTAGCTCATACGATATCTCATGCTTAATCTCTGCTTTATTGACACTTTCACCGGTAAGTCCTTGCATTAATAGCCCGGCAGCACACTTAAAACCGTTCACATATTCTTCACAAAAATCTATTTTTGCCGCGGCAGATAATTCTTCCTTTACCTCTACTTTCATACAATCTCCACCCAATGAGATACTACCCCCAATCTTTGCCTCTGCCTTTGGACACGAACTGCACAAAACTTTCTTTAAATAATCCTTAGCTTCCTTAATCATGGTTGGGGTAATCTGCCCATGCTTAATCATCAAGCCAGAAATCGTAAACAGCGTACTGTCAGCACCAACAATCATACCGACCATAAATCCCATTTTAGGATTAAGACTGATTCTATTAGTGCTTGCTGTATACTCTACCAACGCTGCATGAAGGCCATTATCCATTACGCCCACATTACGACCACTTTCTTTTTCTACCTGCCACCAGCCCCATCGCTTTTCACCTGTAATGAGCACAGCCTTTTCTGGAATAATAATCTCATGCCCCTTATCCAGTGTTGACTTTAACGTTTGATAAACTGCCTGAGGAAGCTTTGATTGCTTCATATATCGACTTAAGTTTGAGCTATCAACAACGTTTAATTTGACCCCTTGCGCTTGAGCCTCGGTCATGACCGAAGATGTTGTTACAGCGGCTCTTCCTGTCATTTGTTGCAATACCTTACCCTCTGCAGTTGACTCGATCATTCCTCGACCCATCTGAAAAAGATGCGCTACTTTTGAAGGTGCGTCCGGAAATGGTATGGCATCCACTTCATCCAGCCGCAAATCGATACTGAAATTTAGTACTTTTTTTTCAAGTTCTACCGAAGCAATAATCACCCTGGGCAATGATCGAATTACTACCACACCATTACTGTAAGCAGCACGATCAGATGCCTCATCGGATACTTCAGCAAATCGTGTAATGATCATCTGCAATAATCTCGAGCTTATTGCCTCATCCGTCGCCAGCACTCTGCTAAAGTCATTGTTTTTATGAGCGCGTTCCATCGACTGCTTCCAATCATTGATCGGAATCTTAATAAACTGGGCATGCATAGCCTCCGCCAGCTCTGGACGCACGGCTCCAGGTATAACTTCGACCACATACCTACGATACATCGATGGTTGATGATCAGGCTTATCATCTACTGCATTAAACAGCACACGTTCGAGCCTACGAACCTTATGCCCAGGTATGGTTAAAGAGATTTCAAGCCACTCTTTGGCTATTAACGTGTCAGCATTCTGAAACTGTACAGAATGTGTGTACTCCCTACTCCCCTGCCCAGGTATACGTACGGCCCAATTATATTGAGTTCCAAGTATCCTGGATTCTGTCTTTGTCTCTGCATCCTTTTTCTCTGTAGATTTACCTCCGTCGAGTGATTGACCAAATACGTCCGTTGCAGAGCCCGCTTTTCCAGCTGTTGCATTGGGTGCCTCAAGTGGTGCACCCATGCACGATATAGACAGGGGCATATAGCCAAGTTTTGAGACCGGCATTTCAATATCAAGAACTGTTTTGGTTTGATTATTCCTGGTTTTTTGTTTAAGTCGAATAGCAATGATATGCATCCAGTCATCGTGAGACTGGGTAAAATATCGCTCAGCCTTAGCATAGGCTTCACCAATCTTAGCCCTTGTAAATGAGGGATCCAGTGGTAACCATTGTCTAGTTCCCTGATTAACTTCCACCCAATAATGATTACTTACGATACTTATCAATCGTTCTGCAGTTTCAAGTTTGAACGGGTCATATGATTCAGAATAATTAAATTTAGGCAGCTGAGGCGGGTACATACCTCTAAGTAATTTCACAGCATTTGATCTATCTAGCTTTCCACTTACTAATCTTGTTTGATAGCCTTGAAGACCTAGTACATGCATCAATAACACAGCCTGTTCCAATGAATTCCCACGTCGCGCAATTGCTGTACCGACTACACCACGAAGCTCACCCTCATAAGGCTCAAATCGCACACGCTCAGTCACCATTTTGAACGAACCTTCCAGCGACGTCTGCATGAGGTAGGGATTAAGCCAACCATCACCGAGCCCTAAACCTGGCTCCAGTGATGGCATCGAAACATTCAGCTGGTCTTTGGTTTCGCCTTTAAGATTCCCTGACCATACTGAGCAAACCACCAACATTAAAGCAATTCCCAGCACAATATGCTTGAGCACCGTCATTCTGAATGCACAGTGATTAATTCCTGCAACACATACTGATGCCTTTGTCATTTTCCCTCTCCGAGGTGAAACATTGCATTTCACCATGACTGCGGACATATCTCCTTTTTTTAAAAGAAGAATTACCGGCAACTATCTACTGTTAGCTGTTATCGTCTCTAATGTCATCCTATTCCGCGTTCTTATATACAACACAGGACATTCACTTCTTTCCTGTTTCAATTGGGTTTTCAACTCGCTATTCAATAAGTTTAAAAGTTCAATTTATTTAGTCTGGTTGAAATTTAATTGTGATTGATGTCTGCATTCCTTTTAAGACACATGGAATTGCAACATCAATTTTAACTACATCAACCACATTAAATGTCTCCGGGTCCTGACCATATCTTCCTGCTGGACCAGGATCCTTATCGCTACAAATCAACCGAGCACCTTTCGATAATTCATCACAATACCAGCCTTTCAATTTTTTCTGATACCAGGCGGATACCTTTCCAAATGACTCCGTAGACAACAGTGCTACTTCGCTCCATGCTGATGCACTCATATCATTCTTTTTGATGTAGCAAAACTGACTACCAGGATATGCCGGTATACCCACTTCAGATGCATCTGGTACCTTTCGTTCCTCCGGATTGACTGCCATAGCAAACATTTTTTCCATCTTGGCACTTACTGCCAGTGGCTCTGCCCATGCAACAATATGTGCCCCTAATAAAGCTAAAAACAAAATCATCATTCTATTATTCATTTTTATTTTCTCCTTTAACTATTCTGGCTGACATGTCCAGCTAACCATTGATCCGCTATATGTATCTTTACCCGTTCCTCGCAACATGAGTCCTGAATCTGGAAGCCTGACATCTTCAACAGTAGCACTCAATACGCCACCATCGATTTCAACCTCAACTTTGCGCTCAGTAGCACAGGTAACTTTTGTCAAGCCGCTAAAAAGAGTCCCTAGCGGCATATCAGCATCTGTCGCTGACTCAAGCTTCTTTCTATCACCTTCCATCGCATTCATCATTCTGCAATGTTCAACCTGATTACCACGTACCGGTGGAAGGTGATAGTCAAATGTATAGGTTCCCTGATCGGGATAAATCCATATCTGGAAAGGCGGTTCGTACTCCTCACCTTCAAAATGTGCAACACCATCAAATGTCATCGTCTTTTCACGAAAAATAGTTTTATTCTGCTCACTCCCCTCGAAAGAGTTTTTTATATGAACAGTGGCCTTTCCATTATTCCATCCAGCAATCTGAATCCCATCAAGCCCACCATCATACACATGATGCAAGCGAATCTGACCTTGTACAGATTGATTCATTTCTTCACGATATGAATCTGATCCTTCTGTCACATTTTCTACTTTAAGCCCCGTTTTTTCCAACGCCTGAAAAAGTTGCCGCTTGGAGCTATTTGCCATGCCTCCTGCACCTGTAGCTTTTTCAATGTTCTTACTAAGCGTTGACTCAAAGGCACATTGCCATGCCCTGGGCTCTAGAAATCGCCTGACATCGGCTGCTTGCGACAGATCAGCATACACAATCGCAATACCTAGAAAAATAACCGTATACTGTAGTATCCAGATACATCTATTCATTATTGCATTCTCCGTAACTGCTATCTGTTGGCGTTATATGCTACAGGTCATAAATTCAGACACGTTTTTACTCGTCGAATCAATTTTTCACGACTAAAAAAACCTAACTGCTAATACCCATAGCAGTTGTTTACATCTTATTGCTCTAACCTAATAACCAGCATCTAATGCACTGCATCCTAAAACAGCTTGTCCAGCAATCCTTTAACGCCCTTCTCCACATCCTCAGATATCTCATCCTGAATGCCACGTTTAGTAGAAGAATGAGCTTGCTCAACTGCATCATTGGCAATATCTTTAGCATCTTCCACAATCACATTATCTTTTTGCTTACTCTGAGTTCTTGACTCCGCAGGCATTTCAAATATTGGTTCTGACTGATCTGAATAACCCATTGAACCTGATCTTTCATTATTCATCAGATGGTTCATGAATTTCTCGTAATTATTAAATGCTTTGTAACCGGCAGGAACTTTAAATCGATCTGCAGGAATACTTTTTTTATCCACTGATACAACCTGTCGGAAATCTTCTTTTAGAATAAATACATCTTTGACTGTTTTCTTGTATATATCAGATCCCTCCACACCAAAACTGTCCAAACTTTCAAAGCATTTCATTTTTCCTTCCATTGATCGCTGAAAGTCAATAATACTGGACAATCCTGAATCAGAAGACACCCAGACTCTTCCTGACGGACTACCGTCCACAATAAACTCATAACCTGTTGCAGAAAAACCGGCAATGGACTGCTTACCCAATTTTTTCCGGGTCACTTTACTCTTGCTGATAGGCACAGGCCTATACATGGCAGGCATTGAAGCCATTTGCGCTTCCATTTTCTTTTTCTGTGCTTGCAATGCCTGACAATACTGACCCGAAGTTCCTTTCCAGTAAGACTTCGAACCTCGATCAACAACCAAAAAATGCTTGCCTGTATATATCATCTCACCGAAATTAGCCTTACCTCTATCATATAAATCCTGACTTGTTTCACCACTCTCAGCATCCTTATAGGTCACTACGATACCCGCTGAGACTGCTTGTGACATCAGACCTAAAACCAGTATCAGATATATATGTCTCATCTCTTTTCTCCTTTTTCTATTCGACTTATCTCATTTTTTATTTAATTCGAATCAACTCTTTACATACTCAAGAAGACTGCACTGGTTGGTACTGAATGTGAGAGCACATAAACAGCATGCAAAACTTGTCTTCACCAGGCTTTTCATATGGACACCTTTTTACCTGATGTAATGATCAATTTTTTTATCAAACGTCTATTTATGCATGTATCGCGGGCGACCAAAGAACTCATTGAATAATGAGATAAACAAGATGACTTATTGTTTGTCATTTTACCCTCCTTAGACTAACTTCCTACTCGTCAATACCATTTGACATTTATCTACAGGGCTATTTTGTTCTTCTACAATTTTTATATGACTATTGACTTGATACTAAGGATTTATTGAGTGGACTTATTGCACTAGATCAATTATATGCGAGCAACAAAAAAACATTATATAAAAATATAGTTATTTTATTATTTGTTTTTTATCTGCCTATAGTACTAATTAAACAGCTTACTACTTCCAAATACGACCACCATCAAACACTCTCACAACAAAAAATTTGATTTGATTAGGAATAAGTAATTTCTATTAGATAAAGCAACTGCACTTCTAACACCCTGTTTTTTGAGTGCTCATCATTAATTGTACATCCACTTTTAACTTTTCTATAAAATTATCTTATTAGCTTTACCTCCTAGTAAACTGCAATATTCACTACAGCATCTTTCTCAGTATAATATTTATAATTACTTTTAACTTTAAGGAATATTGAATCATCCAGGATTGTGCATTAACAGATTTATCTTGCAGTTCCCCCTAACCATTGAGCAGGAGTAGAATCATGTTATTTAGAAATATTTCTCATATATTATACCAGCCGCGTACCAGTTTCGAAGAAGCTGACCGCACACCAGCAACACCTCTTGAACTTGTTATTCATACAGCAATGCTGTCACTGATACCTACCATCTGTGGCTATATTGCGTCTGTACATATAGGCTGGAACCTGGGTGTTGGCGAAGCCTTTACCCTCACTGTTACTCAGGCTCTATATGTAGCAACTGCCGCTTTTATTACCTTCAATATCGGTGTCTATGCCATGGGCTTTGGTATCTACTGGTTAGCGACCACCTTTGATGTCAAACCTACTCCCATACACTGTATTGAGTTGGCCCTGTTTTCAGCGGTACCCCTGTTCCTCACTGGCTTCATGGCACTCTATCCGGTGTTATATATCGATGTACTGGTAGGGCTGGCAGCTGTTGCCGCTTCTATTTATCTCCTATACACAGGTGTACCCATTTTTATGCATATTCCGCAGGAAGAAGGATTTGTTTATTCCACCTGGGTAGTTTCACTGGGCATGGTGATGCTGGTCGTATTTCTCGGCATATCCGTGTTTATTTTCTCCTGGCTTTCCTGAGTAGAAAACTGATATCACGGACACAAAAAAGCCGGGGTCGTATAACGATCCCGGCTTTTTAACAAAACTGGTGGGTGATGAGAGATTTGAACTCCCGACATTCGCCTTGTAAGGGCGACGCTCTACCAACTGAGCTAATCACCCAGGTAGATTTCAAACAACGATACAGCTGTGATTTGAAGGGCGCAGATTTTGGCGTTTTTTAGCCCTGGAGTCAAGGCATTTATCACCTCCAATACCAGTCCAACTACCCGTTTAGAGCCTAACGCAGACCTCTAGCCAACGGGCAACAGCCTGTCGTAAACTTACAATTGCCTCGGCCTTACCCGTTGCTGCTATCAAGCCGACAGTCTCTGACCAGCTCAGTCCTCGCCTGATTTTTGCATCGATTATCTGTTGTTCTCGCACATCAAGTTTAGCCAACATTGAGTGATGTTGCTCCAACAGCTTGTGCAATGACCACATGCAGGCCTCATATCCGCGATGGGTGTAGGCAAACGATTCAATATCCTGCCAATCCGCCGCCGTCAGTGTAACAATATCTGACTGAGCCTCTGCAACCAGCATCTCTTTTATATCTTCAGCTAAAGTTGCCAGCGGTTCCTGCAACCAGATGTTGAGCGCATGTCGAAAACGATTTCGCACATCGACAAACATATTTTGGCCGGCTGGCGTAAATGCTTTTAGCATCACCGCTGAGTGAGTGCCGCTGGCATGGTCTCGACTGAACCCCAGACGCACCACTGCAAAGTCTGCAGCTTGCCAGAAACGCAACAATTCTGCCGTAGCACCGAAACTGGTACCGATGGCATCCAGTCCACGCTGTCGCTCCTGTTCAACGACAGCCTGCAATAAATGTGTACCGAGTCCCTGCCCTTGTAATGCCGGATGCACCGCAATGCGCATCACTCGGGCATACTTCAGGGTGGCCGCAGTTTCACAACCCGCATGCAAACTTAGTGTTTGCGCTAGCATATGGCCGTTCGGGCGACGCTCACCACGATAAATAGCTGATGACAATTCAGCATCAAATCCACCCTCTTCATTCAACAATACCGCCGCTAATATCTGCTGCTGGTATTCCAGGGTATAGATCCGCACCTGGTGATCATCCAGCATGTACTTCAAATCCGATGGACGGGTTCGATAGTGTGCATATACCAGCAGGGCAAATAACGATGACAGTCGTGCCTCGTCGTTCACCAGCGCATCACGATCCACAGCGCAGATCTGACAGAGTCCTGGTTCGATAGCCTCCTCGGGTACTTCGGGTAATTCCGCATCCAGACATAGTAGACGATCAACCCATTGCTCAACGGGATCATCGTCAGCCCAACGCACCGGTGTTTGCATATTGAACAACTGCCAACCCGGTGAGTCACGATCAAGCACCTGATTGAATTTAAGCACAAAACCACGACCCGTCCCTTCATAGCCATGTACCGTGGTCGCAAATATCACGTTCGGATACACCTGCAACAATGCATTCAGCAATGTCAGGGGAATAGCCGCCGCCTCATCAACCAGCAACAGCTCGGCTGGCGGCTGAATCTCTAACAAAGCATCCGGTGCCATGAATTGTAAATGACCGGTTAATACACTCAACTCACCTCGTGCTATTGTAGCTTCTGGTAGTACCCGTTGCGCCTGTTCGAACATCGGAGCAGTCACCGATAATCGAGGTGCTGTCACAATAATATTCTTCAACCCAGCCTTCAACAAATGCCCTGCTGCCAGACCCAAGGCTGATGTTTTGCCACGACCACGATCTGAAATCAGTACGGCTGCTGCTGGTGACTGATCGACCACCATGCGGGTGATGGCATCAACCACCTGCTGCTGCTCAGCGGTACGGAAGGGAGGATCAATTTGGGAAACACTTGTGCTCTTCACAAGTTCAGGTAACTGACAACGACAAGCCTCACCCTGGTGTAAATAGAACACCGTCGGATGTTTGCTTAACAACGGCCAGGCCCGCTGTACAAAACGGCTATCACTGAAGGAAGACCATACCTCAGGCTCAGGCATCAGCAAACAGAGTAAACCACCGCCACGTAAGGTTCCGCTGATCGCAGCGAATGCATCCACATCAAACTGATCGAACACATCAAACACAATGCCATCGTATTCCTGGCCCAACTGGGTCCTGGCCTTGTTCGGTGCCAATGCATCCCGCAGCTGAGAAGACACCCATAACACAGGCTCACAGTTGGCCTGAGCAAGCAGCTTACGTGCACTTGTATAACAGAAGCCACGATCGCCACTCAACACCAGTACTGCGCGATGATGATTATCTTTGAGTCGCTGTCGTAGTGCCTGTACCCAGCCGCTTTCAGGAATGGAGGAATCATGTTGTACCATAGCGGCATCTTACGAAGAAATTCGCATGAATCAAAGTTGAAATAATATTAACTTTCCGTACCCATTGACTGCGGAAAATTTGCAAGATCTGAAATCTTGTTCACCCAGGGTAACTGGCTATCACAGTAAAGGTTATATTTAGGTCTCAGCTTTGCCTGATTTTCGAGCATCCCCAGATACAGCATATAATGATCAGGGTATTTGTAATTATCATTGAAAATCGGTGTACCACAATGATGACAAAAATGCTTCATACCTTCATCTATGGCCTCATAGCTTTTTACATGCTCATCGCCACGACTGATGGTAAAAAACTTTTTAGGAATAATGGCATAAGTTGAAAATGCCGAGCCATTTCTTTTTCGACATGAGCCACAGTGACAATTGACCAACAATCGAGCCTTTTTCTCAATCGTATACTCAACGACCCCACATGCACAGGTGCCAGATAATTCAGACATAAAGACTCCTTTTTAAAAGCTATGATCATTCTTGAATTTTCTTGTATCAAATAACGTATATGCACAGCAGAATATGCCCCACCTATACTGCTGGCAAGGACCAATGACGGTCACGTCCAGGCGAAGATATATATCGATAACTCCAGAACAATACAATCAATGTACAGATCACTCCCCAATACCAGTCGCCCTGAAAGTCTTCCAGGGTATATTCGTATGCATCCTCTTGATAAAGCATATAGCCCATTTCAATTAACCAGGCAGCAAGATTATTCAATGCATGACAAATCACGGGCAACCATAATGTCTGGGTCCGTAAATAGAGAATACACATTGCAATACCGAAAACTACAGCACCCAATGGATCAGGGTGTAGAACACCAAACAATATCGATGACAGTAACACCGCTCTTAGTATTCCCCATTTTTTACTCCAGCGATGCAGTAGCAACCCCCTGAACATGAACTCTTCCAATAATGGCGCTAATATAACCAAGCTTACAAAGCTCAACACATTCGGTAGTACAGGGAAACGTTCCATATCCATATAGACAAAGGACGGACTATCAAGATACCACCACTGGACAAATTCTGGTGCGACGAATGAGAGTGGATATAAAAGCCAATAGATTGCAGCAATAGAAAAGATAAAAATATACGCTGTCAGTTTAAATGCAGGAATTATTTCTGCCGGCTGGATACGGCCATACATACGTCTCAGCTCCAGACCTGAGAGCTTGACTAGAAAGAACAACAATAAAAACAACATTGTGTACCAGTAATATATGGCGATTAGATCAAACCAGTACCACTCAGTTTCTGCATGTAGTAACTGATAAATATCCTCTAGGCCCGGTATGTAGATGACTGGCAATAGCCATAAAATAACAATGTACCGACCTTTAATACGCGAAGAAAAACAACTTGTCATAACAACCCTGTCATATTCGTAAGACTCTATCCTTAAGTTGCACTAACAGCAGACTTAATCACCACCGCCGATATCACCATCGAAAAAACCACCACCGCCATCACCATTAGCAGTAATAAACGCTGAATACTTCAAGAACAACTGCAATAAAATAATGACCAATGAAATCCAGAACAGCCAGGGCAGAATAGATGCAGTCAGGACACCCCCGGAATCAATAGCCATATATCTGTAACTGACAGCGCAGGTCAAGACTAACAACATGAATACCATCGAAGTGCTATACCAGGTTGCTACAGCGGCAACAAACCATAGCAGATAGACTAGATCATCTACTGCAGAATTCAGGCTGGCGCCCACCCACACAGTCATTGCAGCCAGAAGGATAAATAATTTCACATCAATCTCAGGTCTTGCACCGTGAACCCAATATATCGAAACTTATTTTTTTCACTGCTCGATAAAACCATTCAGGAAATCATTGACTTCTTTTTTATATTTGGGAACCAGGTTTGTCGCGGTATAGGTAATCAACTGCGTAGAGCCGGAGGCATTAGAGTAGTAATAACCCATGTAGGTAAATTTGATGCTCTGAATGGTGCCCTGTATTTCCATGTAAATCACTTTCTTGCCATTGACATTTCGGTATTCCTTTTTCGTCACCCGCGCATCCGGTGCCGCACTCTGTGCATTGCTCAGTGCCAGATCAACCAGTGATTCCAGGGAAATCTCAATCTCCTCAGTCACTGCCATCCCGTAGAGGTCTTTGCCCTTCAACTGAAACTCATATTCAGCTTCGGTATTAGATACTGCCTTTTTAAAGCTCCACTTGCCTGGATTAATCCAGAATGCCGAATCATTTTTCTTACTCTTGAGCTGGAAATTAGAGCTTTCTGGTTTTTTAAATACTGTTTTATTGGTTCTGATTTTTGCTAAATTTTTCGCTGCACGCGATGCGTATACCCAGGTTCCATCCGTATTCAGTATTACCTCATCCCCTGTATCTGTAATAGCCCGCTGACTTGCTAATACTGGCAACATAACCAGCATTAAAACTATCGACATGAAAACTTTCATCATAACCCCTGAATCATTATTATCTTTCTAAACATTAAGGATTATAGTCAAAGTGTCTATGGATACCACCTAATTCGTTTTACGTAGTATTCAAAACAGTAAAATCAGATATCTTCCGATATCAATTCAAAAAAAGGTATCCACTATCGACAAGCCCTATTGAAAGCCTTGATAGTGGCACCTCTGAATCATACTGAATAACTCCATCTGATTGAGCCGATCTTCAAGATCGCTGACATCGCTACCATTCACACTCTTCAAACACACGTGTTGGACATTGACTGCACACATCTTTATCCAGCTTTTTGTAAATGCCAGCAATCGCCTGACTCTTCTTATCAAAGAAATGTGTATTGCCAATTTTCTTCACCAGGTAATTCTTGCTGACAAACTCATATACACTGGATTTAAGTTCTGCAAAATATAGTCCGCCTCCGAGTTCCTTCAGGCGTTTACCTTCTGTGGCCAGCATTTCGGCACCACTTAGATCAATGAAATTAATCCCGGTACCAACAATCAGGATATGATGAATACGTTCATTCTCGACAATATGATGAAGTCGATTCTGAATATTATTCAAGGAACCAAAATACACAGACATATCGACACGTATCACTTTCAGCTGCGGACACTGGTTAACCGGTTTTGTGGCGATATTGATAAATTTCTTTCGCTCATTGCCCTCATCACTCAGTCCGAGAGTAACCACTTCAGGCGTTGATGTACGCGCAAGGAAAATCACCAGTGACAGCAAAACACCCATGTATATGGCAAACTCCAGCTCCAGAAATAATGTTGCGAAGAATGTCGTCAACAAGATAGACGTTTCTGATTTACTGTATTTCAGAATCTGTTTGATGTGATGAAAGTCCACCAGGTTCCAGGCCACAATCAAGATCACCCCACCCATTGCTGCAACCGGTAAATAAGCGGTTAATGGTGCAATCAGCAAAATGATCAACATCAGGAATATTGCAGCAAAAATCGCTGACATCGGCGTTTTAGCCCCAGCAGCATAGTTAATTCCTGAACGGGTGAATGAACCTGAACCCGCATAACTGGAAAAAAAGCTACCAACAATATTCGACAGACCCTGCCCAATAAACTCCTGGCTGGAATGAATGCGCTGGTTGGACTTGGTGGCAATGGAACGACTAATGGATACTGCTTCGATCAAACCCAGCAGGGCAACAGCAAAGGCTTCTGGCGCCAGCATCTTGATAACATCAAACGAAAAGTCTGGTGCCGATAGCGGTGGCAGTTGAGCAGGAATTTCTCCTACTAGCTTAATACCCTGACTGACCCCACCCAGCACCAAAGCCACCAGGCTACCGACTACCAGGCCAATCAACAAGTTAGGGATTTTTGGCAACACCCGCTTAATAACCAGTGCCGTAATCAGTGTCACCAGGGCTGTCACTAGTACATATCCGTTAGTATCTGTGATTTTTTCAACCACCAACCCCCAGGTATGCAGAAAGGTTTCGCCTGCAGGTAAACTAATACCAAGGATGTTCTTGATCTGGCTGGTAGCAATAAGAATGGCCGCGCCCGTGGTAAAACCAATCACCACAGTATGCGACACAAAATTAACCAGCACGCCGAGTCGCGCCAGACCAAATGCCAGCTGATAGATACCTGCCAGGAAGGTGATGGTCAGAACCAGAGAAATAAACTCTGGTGTGCCGGGTGTAGCATGATGACTCACGGCGGAAAACACCACTATCGATATTGCGGTGGTGGGTCCGGAAATCAGGTGCAATGAAGATCCAAACAGTGCAGCCACAATAGGTGTGATCATCGCGGTATACAAACCGTACTCTGGCGGCAGACCCGCAATAGTGGCGAAGGCCACACCCTGTGGCAGTACAATAACAGCCCCGGTAAAACCGGCGACCATATCGTGTTTCAGGCTGTCTTTGCTCAGTGTTTTAAACCAGGCCAGGAACGGGAATATTGCAACCAGATTCATAGTACGTTGATGCCTTTTATACAGTAGGTTAAGAGTTCAGAAAGGGCGCTCACTGCGACAGAATAATTACCTGGTCACCTGAAAAAAGGGTGCCATCAGCGATATACATGCAGCATATGGAACGCCCAATCCAGCCAGGGCCCCACTGCATGTCAATCAATGAATCAAATTCGGATCTGGGGGGAACCGATGCACAAGCAGCTACACAGCGACCGCTTAAGCGTATAGAATCAAACTTATTGGAATATTCGTATCACAGATGCCTGTCAGACCAGTAACAGAATGACAGTAACATCCCTTTCAACACGGCGAATTATCCAGCTTTGAATAAGTATTTCCTAATGAAAAGATTTATCAGGACATTCCTATATGGAATATAAAAACCTCCCAGATCTTAGCGAATGGGCCGCTTTACGTGCCGTAGTCGAAAAAGGCGGCGTACAGGCTGCCGCCAACGTGCTGCACATTGGACAACCAGCAGTAACCAAACGCTTGCGAGCTCTCGAAGCCACTTATGGCCTCCCCCTGATGGAACGCGTTGGTGGTCGTTTACGCTTAACCTCGGCAGGTGAAAAAGTCTATCTGCTGGCCGTGCAGACACTTGATCGACAATTTACCCTGCAACATGAATTGCAAAATATGGCCAAGGGCCTGACTTCTATGCACCTGGAGGTCACATTTTCCATCGGTGAACATTTACTGCCAGAACTACTACTTCGCTTCAGTGAAAAACATCCAGAATTCAAGGTCGATAGTCGAATGACCTATAGCCGCAAGATCCAGTCCCACCTGGCCACTGGCATCACAGATTTAGCCCTGATGGAAAGTGCTCCTGATCACCCTGATATACTGGTACAGCGTTGGTCAGATGATGAACTCTGGTTGGTCTGCGGCCGGAGCCACCCGCTCACGGGCACTGACTTATTGCCCGTGGAACAGCTCGGCCAGCTCACCTATGTATTGCGTGAACAGCGCTCATCTAGCCGTGAGGCACTGGATACTGCACTGCAGAACATCGGGATACACGAACTGAATATCGCTATGGAAGTAGGTTCCTCAGACACCATTGTTAATATACTGGCTCGAGGTCAACATGTGAGCTTTTTACCGCGCTTTGCAGTACTAGAACAGGTCAGACGCAAGCGTTTATACCACATCAAAGTCAATGGCTTCCGCATCATGCGTACCTTATGGATTGCCCGCAACCAGAAAAAACTCAACCATCCAGTCGCCGATGAATTTATTCGTATGCTTCACACAGAAAATCTGGAACAGCTCAGCTGAAATGATGTTTACCTGACATACTCGCACGATGCTGATCAGGCTGAATATATCAGATGTTCTCCCAGGGCAGTATTTTCAGCCCCGGTCATCCACTGTATCCATCACCATCTGCAAGCCCTGTGCAATAGTATCAATATACAATTTACTCACACAGCACTGATTCAAGGCCACCATATGTTGTTTCAGTATCTGCGTAAAATCCTCCAGGCCCATAACACGGTCAGTTAAATACAGGACGGAAACACCCGCATCCGTTTGACAGTGAAACAAACGTCCCTGACTATCAATCAATACATCACCACCTGTACTAAACAATGTATGCTCAGCTGCCTGCTGCCAATCCACATCACCACTCAGGTACATTAATTCATCATCTCCTTCATGCTTAATCACAGCCGGCCAAATGGGACCAATATGAGTCATGTTTAATATTCCTTGTTTCAAGATGCGCTGATCAACAAGCATGCACGACTCTGTAAATCGTCGCAAATCGCTTTTACCTTTGCATAGTCTTTTTTATGATATACACTTAAAAAACTGGTCGAATTTATAATTTTAATAAAAACATCATGTTTTTTTACTCTGAATGCCTCAGAGTCACATGAATAATAATCAATAATTCCAGCACATCGACTTTTCAAAGCATTAAATAATAAATGAAAAAAATATAACCATAAGTTTATTAAGATTAATTTTACTTAATCGGGTGAAGCATTATGTCTAAAACAACGCTCTTACAGACAATCCTGCTCGTACACTGTTTGCTTATACCGCCACAAGTCGTCTACGCTGATGTTTACACCCAGCTATTCAAGGTCCAAACCAAGCTTGCCGCCTCGGGCAATCGACTGGCCCAGTATAAACTAGGCAACCTTTATGAAATGGGTATAGGGACAGACATTGATATTAATGCAGCCAAAAACTGGTACGTCAAAGCTGCCAGCAGTGGTTCTACAGCCGCCAAGAATAGACTCATCTATCTCGAGATTCTAAGCTCAGGCTACAAATCCACGCAACATGAAAAATGGCTGCAAACCATCAAAAAAGGCACTGACGCCAATAACGTCGACGCCACCTTGTTGCTGGGTCAACTGTATCGCCATGGAATCGGTGTCAACAAGGACCTGGCCAGAGCCCTGGCGCTGTTCAATCAAACCGGCTCTTTAGGCAACAGTATGATTGATCGCGAAATTGAAGCGACTCAAACTGAACTTGAGGCACAAAAAGCGAAAACAAAAGCAATACAACCGGTAGTAACGAAAAAGCAATCACCGCAGCCTGCTGCCACTATAAAGAACAAACCCAATCGTGAACAGATGCAGGCCGAAAAACGTCGCCGTTATGAAGCGGCTATGAAAAAAATGCAACAGGAAGCTGCCCGGCTCGAAGCGCAACAACGTTGGGCAGAAAGCCAATAGACAACCGTACGTAAATTACTCAAAATAATACAATCGTACATACGATACGATGCGCATTAATCCATAAGGACAAATGTTATGAAACAAATTAAGGCTCTCATAATCGGCATTATTATCGGCATCATCATCGGTATCTGGTTTGGCGTCAACATAGGCAAAGACAAACCCATATTTAGCAATCCATTCGCTGAAGCCGACATTCAAGACACCCTCAAATCAACAGGTGGCAAGCTCATAGAAAAAAGCGGAGAGGTGTTGGAGAAAGGCGGCAAGGCCCTCAAAGAACAGGCCAAAGAGGCCGAGTCAGCATTGCAGAAATAAACGACCGCCGAGTCCGTTTTCTATAACGCGTTGATTCAATGTAATATTTTCAGGATAGCCTGCCGAAAAGCAGGCTCATTCTGATCATACGACATTCTCATATCTACTTGGCCTGACGTCTACAGAGTCCTACGGCGATCAATTCTGCACTGGACGAAAAATACTCAGAAGAGATTAATTTTGAGTAGCCGGAAAAACAATCTTGAATACCACACCCTGACCCTCTTTGCTCTCAGCAGCAATAGTACCTTTGAGTGTTCCCGTCACCAGGTTATAGACAATACTTAAACCAAGACCACTACCGCCAGAGCCTCGACGGGTAGTAAAGAAAGGTGTGAAAATATTTTTAATATTCTTCTGACTAATCCCCTTACCATCATCAGCATATTCCATCACGACATCTTCATTATCCTGATACACTTTAATACGAATAGTGCCCTGACTGTTTTCATCATAAGCATGTGTCATTGAATTAAGTGTCAAGTTACTGATGATTTGATAAATCGCACCAGGATGTGTTTCCAG
Organism: Gammaproteobacteria bacterium; assembly: GCA_041572275.1. GTDB lineage: Bacteria > Pseudomonadota > Gammaproteobacteria > SZUA-229 > SZUA-229 > JBFFSQ01. The sequence continues at coordinate 7,656 of JBFFSQ010000017.1, read as the reverse complement.
TTCAATTGCCGGATCACACTCATTCACCACATTAATAGTCGAGTGCTTAAAACTGGGTCCAATACTTAACAGTACTTCATCCATATATTCTTTTAAATTGATTAACCGAAGCTCATCCACCGTCTGGTCGACAGCTACCTGTTTAAAGCTACGAACCAGATCTGAAGCACGATGTAAGTTAGTATGCAGAATCCTACAAGCATGATTTGCATGTTCAACAAAAGACTCCAGTTCGGTACGCTTTAGGGTATTACCATTGAATTTATTTTTAAGCGTCGTTAACTCCTCATGCATAGCGCTGGCTGATGTCACACTGATACCTAACGGCGTATTTATTTCGTGAGCAATACCGGCTACCAGCCCTCCCAGAGACGCCAGTTTTTCAGACTCGATCAGTTGCTTCTGTGTATTACGTAGATCCTCAACCATATCTTCTAAATTGCGATTATATATTTCCAGCTGGATTTTGGATTCTGCCAGATCTTTATTAAGCTTATGCAAATCGGTCAGGTCTCGAATACTAACCAGGATTTCTTTGAAACTACCATCTTCATTACAAATGGCCTGCACATTTTTTGATATATGCACAACCGAACCATCCTTGCGCTTGAAAATAGTTTCCTGATCATTGCAGTGACCACATCTTTCAACTTCGACCATACAAACATCTAGAATATTCAAATCACCCAGATACTCGGTAATTGGTGTTCCGACTAATTCCTCAGCTTCAAACCCCAGAATTCGACAAAAGGCAGGATTGACATAATGGATTTCAAGATCAGTGCCAATGGTAAAAATACCATCAGGAGAATTATCAAGAATTTGTTTCAAATACGTCTGTTGCGAATGTGTAGTATCAAGCATGATTTATTTTCTCGTGCACACCATGTCCATTGAGCAATAAAAATGTATAGAATAGTTATTCAGCATCTGGATAGGTTTCGCGAACCTGCATCATCAGGTCAATATTATCGATTACCCAGTCAATTAATTCTGGATCAAACTGATTACCGCGCTGCTCTTGCATATAAGCAATAATCTGATCGATTGGCCACGCATCCTTGTAACAACGCCTACTCCCCAAGGCATCAAACACATCAGCAACTGCACCTATACGTGCATAAAGATGTATTTCGTCACCTTTGAGCCCTTCTGGATAGCCATTACCATTCCAATGCTCATGGTGCTGACCAGCAATAACGGCTGCTGCTTTCAGAATTTCACGATTGGAATTATTCAGTAGTTCATGACCAATGCTGGCATGTGTTTTCATAACCTGCCAATCATCATCATCGAGCTTTCCAGGCTTATGTAAGATACGATCGGGAATTCCAATCTTGCCAAAATCATGCAGTGGCGATGCAATTTCTATAACCTCAGCCTCACGCTCTGTGAGTCCGATCCCTAAGGCGATAAGACGACAGTACTCTGCCACGCGGCGAACATGCTGACCGGTCTCTTTGGAGCGAGTCTCGATTGACTCACCGAGCATATACAACATATCACGCTGCGTGCCTTCGATCTCATTACGCAGAATCACATTCTCATAAGCAATCGATACATTATGCAAGAATAATTCGATCAAACTAAGATCATTTTGGCTGAGTGGATGGTGGCTATTCACATAGACCACATCCTCACGACCAGGATGGGGTTCAAAATAACCCACAAACTCCTTTTCGCGTAATATCGAGCGTTTATTTTCATGCGCTTCTCGCACAAGACTGTAAACATGCGAATCAAGAATATCCAGGGGTTGCTTACCGACGGTATCTGCAAAACGCCCGGTTGCTGCAACAACGGTCGCATCACCCTGGTCCTGTTCGTAAGCAAGACACTCACAGCCGACATAAAAGGCATCGTTCCCCAGATAAAGCAAGGCAACCAGTTGTTCCAGTACACCCTGAATAAACTCATTAAGGTTGGGAATGGTAAACAGGTGAGCGGAGGCATGAATAATATGCTCGAGCCCACGTCGGTTATTGTTCAGTGCGATCAGATCACGATAGGAATGCAGGCTGGTATAAATCGTACTGTAGAGCTTTTGTGACGTAAGCTCGGTTTTTTCCTTGTAATCATTGATGTCATATTCACGAATAACCTTGCGCTCGGGTGCCTGCCCTGGCTGCCCGGTTCGTAATATCAGTCGAATAAACTCGTTATTCAGTTCTTCGCGAATATACCGGACCAGCTCTAAACCGGCATGTTCGCTCTCCATTACGACATCGACCAGTGCTACCGCAATGTCTTTTTCTTTACGAAGAATATTCCTGGCCTGTTCCCCAGAAAAAGCATTCAGGAAGGTCAAGCCACAACCGCCAAACTCAAAGTTTTTCAAGCTCATCTGGGTGACTTCATGTATTCCTGGCTCATCATCAATAATGAGTATTTTCCAGGCCGAGTCTGATGTTATAGGTTCCGAAGCATTATCATCTTCAGGCGCAAAAACCAGATCGGATTCATCATTATGCTGGGGCTGTGGTTTCATTTAGTCTAACAATCACAGTTTGATGGCATCCATGGCCTGGACCGTCTGCACATTGTGCAATCTATCTGCCATAGAGTGAGCGCCATATTGCTTGAAATCTATTGTGAGTATAGACAAGAAACAAAAAACTGCCGATTACAAAACTACACTTTATCGGAAACTTGATCAGCTGTTAATTATAATTTTCTTATATTAAAAACAACTACTAACTTGAAATATATCCGTCCAGAGACACAAATAATGGCTAATGCAAATATACATAACGAAGCATCCAGCCATTACTATCACCTATCTTTACTGAAGCCCACGAATCGTCACGAGCAAGATAGTTCATGCTTTGATCATAAGCAAGACGCCAATACGCTTCTAGTATGCCATGAGCTGAAATATTAAATTTCAATCCTAGTCGAAACTGTTTGGCTTCCAGATGTACATCACTACGCTGTTGCAAGTTTTCATTCAGCACTTCCCATTCGTTGCCGGTTAATGCCATGTCTGAATATAAGAATAAAGACTCCGTTAACTGAAACTGTAACTTTGTATACGGATACCCTATCGATATTTTCCAGTATGAATATTCATAATCAATGCCCATCACAGGAACCAGCTCATGATCACCGGTCAATGCGGTTAAACATGCCCCAGCAAATACAGCACTATGACTTGATAGTATTTGTTGCCAGAGTAGATGACCATCCAGGCGAAATGAACTGCCTTTAATGCTATCGGCATGCTTTAGCTGATTTGATGATACGGCTAATGCTGGCAGGATTTCCCAATGAAGATAGCCATTATTGAGATAACTGACATTATCTCGATAGCCAATCAACAAAGTATGGAGATCCCCATTGGTAATGGGTGTTGTCAAATTATCACGCAGAAAATCCAGCGCCAGATAATCATGACTTGCTCGCCAATGATCTCCATTGACCTTCAGCTGAGTCTCGATACCATCGATATCATAAGGGTCTGTAGTTTTAACTTCAGTCGCTTCCAGGCTCGAATAGGCCAGTTCAAGACTGGAAGACGTCCATCTCAGATCACAGGCAGCATAACTTGTTGTCCACCACAGACAAAAACTAGCGAATAGACTAACCTGGAGATATAGCATTTGCTTCATACATTAAAATGCGCATTCATCAGCAGTGATCACACCGCCTTCAAGCACATCCAGTAAGTTAAACGTACACTTTAATTGAGTAAACGCTTGAATAACCACAGGGTCAAGCCGGATTCCTGTACAAGTTGATCTATTCGTATTTCATTCCAGCTAATTCTTTGTATGATAAAAGTTATCTTCTATATGTTGATTTGAATATCGGCTTTTAAATCGCATAATCTTCTTCTATACGATTTATATGTGTAGATAAGTTCGACAATGTATTGTTATTAAGCATTATCTATGAATAATCAATAACTATAGGCACCACAATTTATCTACATCGTTTCAAGCTCACTAAAGGATAAAAAACATTTATTAACTTCAAGGACTGGTGATACAAAAAACTAATGAAAACACTTGTTCTAGGATTAGGTAATATTTTGCTTGGCGACGATGGCGCGGGCATTTATGCACTCAAAAAATTACAACGTAACTGGCAAAACTCAGAATCAATCAAATTCATAGATGGCGGCACCCTGAGTTTTACCCTCACCGATACCTTATATGATGCCGACAATCTCATTGTAATCGATGCCGCCCAGCTCAATTCACACCCGGGTGATGTCCGTGTATTCACCAATGAAGCCATGGATACATTTGTACGCAACGGTAACTGCAGCAGTGTTCATGAAGTCAGCCTGTCTGAACTTATGGATATGGCGCGCCTGCTTGACACCTTACCCACTCGTCGCGCATTGATCGGGGTGCAACCTGAAATCATCGACTGGGCAGATCAACCAGGAGAGTCCGTCAAAAATGCCATTCCACTCATGTGTGAACGTGCACACGCACTGCTGGAGGCATGGGGCTAATGAGTGAGTTACAGAATATTCCTGTCGCGATCATGGATAGCCTTCCTGAGGAACAGGCGGTAACACCCAATGTACGTGCTCTGCTAACTGAGATTTGCTCCATGCTAGCCACATTGATCAGTGAGAAGAAAACTAATTCAATTGACCTGCATAGCTTGCCTTTATTATCCGGCGAATATGAAACAATCAAAACGATTCTGGGTAAAGGAGAAATAACGGCCTCACTGGAATCTCTCGGCTCAAGTCAAATTTATGAAACTGTTTTACCTGGCGTCTGGTGGATTATTCACAACAATGAACACACAGAGCGCATGACCGAAGTTATTGAGATCACTCGAATTCCATCCATTTTAAAAAGCCAGCACGCGGATATTGAGGCTGCACATAGTGCCTTACAACAGCAGCTTCAGGAATGGTCATATGAACACTAGAAGTTGACACAAATACTGCCATATCTTCTGTTATAGGAGAGATCGTATGAGCACACAACAAACACTGGCCGATCTGCTGCAACAGCAGGGTGTCAGTCGACGCGGTTTTCTAAAGTTCTGCAGTGGACTCGCCACCATGATGGCTTTACCGGCGAGTATGGCTCCCAGGATTGCTCAGGCACTGGAGAATGCTAAACGACCGTCGGTAATCTGGCTGTCTTTTCAGGAATGCACAGGCTGCACCGAATCACTCACGCGTTCACACAGCCCGACACTCGAAAGCCTGATCTTCGATGTCATCTCACTTGATTACCATCATACCCTGCAGGCAGCGTCGGGGCATGCTGCTGAATCCGCACGGCTACAAGCTATGAACGATCATCATGGTGAATACCTGCTGATTGTGGATGGTTCCATCCCGACAAAAGACGGTGGCGTGTATTCTACAATTGCTGGCATAAGTAACCTGGAGATGCTGAAAGAAACCGCGAAAGGTGCCGCTGCAATTGTTGCCGTTGGCAGCTGTGCCGCTTATGGCGGCCTGCCCTATGCTAATCCCAACCCTACCGGTGCTGCACCTGTCAGTGACATCATTCATGACAAACCCATAATCAATTTGCCTGGCTGCCCCCCGATCCCTGTAGTGATTACCGGCGTGCTTGCTCACTTCCTGACCTTTGGCCGTATTCCGGAACTGGATAGTTCAGGCAGACCCTTATCGTTTTTTGGCGAATCAATTCACGATCGCTGTTATCGCCGGCCATTTTACGACCAGGGCAAGTTTGCCAAGAGTTTTGATGATGAAGGCGCACGTAAAGGCTGGTGCCTATATGAACTCGGTTGCAAGGGCCCAACAACACATAATGCCTGCGCAACAGAAAAATGGAATCAGGGCACCAGCTTCCCGATTCAATCAGGACACCCCTGCCTGGGCTGTTCAGAACCTGATTTCTGGGATGCGGGTAGTTTTTATAAAGCAGTCACTGCACCGCCCAATGACATCTCCAATGTCGTTGCCCCTGCACTGGCCGCCGGAGCTGCAGCTGGCATTGCCATCGGACTGGCTAACCGCATGAAAAAAGCACGCGCCATCCATCAACATCAGACAGTCACCAATGACGATCTCAAGACTAACAGGAGCGACAGATGACAAGCATGGAATTGTTAGCCTGGGTACGTGGCCCCGGATTAGCCATCGCAATCGTTGTCATGCTTGTGGGCGTGACTGTACGTTTGCTGGAAATGCTGATACTTGGAAGAAAAACCGATCTCAGTGAAGCTCGTGTATCTGCCAGCGCTAAATACGGCTGGCGCACCGTGTTTACACGTTTTCTGCCCAACACAGCTTGTGCACATACTGTATTGGTTGTGTTTATCAGTGGCTATATATTTCACATTGGCCTGTTTCTGATTGTATTTTTCTTTGTGCCCCATATTCAGTTAATCCGTGATCTCACCGGTCTGCAATGGCCAGGCCTAACATTCTGGCTCATCGATGGTGTTAGCCTAATCACCATGATCGCCATGTTATTTATTTTATGGTACCGCTGGTGGAATAAAGTTCGACGCTATCTGTCTCGGTTTTCAGACTACCTGGTATGGTTACTCACGTTTTTACCGGTACTGAGTGGCTACCTGTTATACCACCGTCAACTGTTGCCCTATAACGACATGTTAATCGTCCATATTATAACTGTTGAACTCCTGTTGATCAGTTTGCCCTTTACCAAACTCATGCATGCATTCAGCTTTGTATTTTCCCGCTGGTATACCGGTGCTGCCGCCGGTCGTAGGGGAGTAAAAATATGAGCACTTCAATACAACGAGGCATTGCCGCTTTTAAAGAACAAATAGATGCGCCGATTGCATCCTTTTTTAATAGCTGTGTTCGCTGTGGTCTATGTGCCGATGCCTGTTTATTTTATCAGGCAACCAAAGACCCTAAATACACACCTATCCACAAACTGGAACCTATGCGTCGTGTCTGGAAACAGGAATACACCTTCTGGGGGCGCTTTGCAGCCGCCCTTGGCATCGCTAAACCTATCAGTGATGATGAGCTCGACGAATGGCAAGAATTACTCTATGACAGTTGCACCATGTGCGGACGCTGCTCCCTGGTTTGTCCAGTTGGCAATGATCTGGTGTACATGATTCGAAAAGCTCGCGAGGGCATGGTGGCATCAGGCCACGCACCCGAAGGATTAAGACTATCTACGTACCGCGCTGTGACCATTGGCAGTCCCATGGGCATCACGCTGGACACTCTCAAAAAACAGGTTAAACATGCCGAAGAAGCAACCGGAATCAGCGTGCCATTCGATCAACAATCTGCCGATTACATGCTACTGATGTCATCTGCTGAAATTATTGAATACCCTGAATTTATTGGCGCCATGGCACGTATTTTCAAACAGGCCAATGTGTCATGGACGTTTTCCAGCGAAGCCTTTGAAGCCACCAACAGTGGTCTCCAGATTGGTTCATCTGATCTCGCAGGTGAACTGGTTGCGCGCATCGTGACAGCAGCTGAGAAACTCCAGGTTAAAGCTGTCATCAGCCCTGAATGTGGCCATGCCTATACCGCTCTGCGCTGGGAAGGTCCTAACCTGATTGGCCGAGCATTTAAATTCGAAGTCATTCATGTACTGGAATTAATCGATCAGCTACGCCGCCAGGGCCGTATTGAACTCGAAGGCCTGGATATGGACAAGCTGACATTCCATGACCCCTGCCAGATCGTGCGTCGTGGCGGCATCATGC
>JBFFSQ010000016.1:0-28109 GCA_041572275.1 Gammaproteobacteria bacterium | reverse complement strand
TCGGATCAGCTGGAGAACATGTACGGTCATTTCCTTGATACCCTGACTCAGCTGGATTTCTTTGGTAAGCGTAATCCAGAACATGTGATGCGGCGTATTCGCTGTCTGTTTGGTCGTGCACGCCCCAGCACGCGTGAAGTACAGATTATGCGCGGCATGTTATCCCTGGCCCAGGGCCGCAAGAAAAATAAGTCGTCATCCTAATCCTGTTTATAGGCAGCAATGGCCAGCCACAGCCAGCCGAGCAGGAATGCGACACCACCCAGGGGCGTGATTATACCCAGCATGCGAATGCCACTGAGGCTGAGTGCGTAGAGACTACCAGAGAACAGTACAATACCAATCAACATGAGCCAGCCAGCGTGGCGGGCTGCTGGAATATGGGGCTGGATAGCTGCGATCGCTAACAACCCCAGGGCGTGGACAATATGGTAGTGGACACCGGTTTGCCAGGTTTGTAGCCCGGTCTCTGTTAGAATCTGCTTCAGGCCATGGGCGCCAAAAGCACCCAGAGCGACTGCCAGGAATGCATTAAGGCTACCCAGGAGGATAAAGGTTCGCGACATTGTAGATCAATCACCAATTGTTTATGCTTCACGTCATAGTACCAAATTCAGGAGAAATACATGCCTTCATTTGATGTGGTTTCAGAACTCGATGCACACGAACTCTCTAATGCAATTGATCAGGTGAATCGTGAAGTGGGGACACGTTTTGACTTTAAAGGCTCAAATGCCAAAGTGGAAATTTCAGATAAGGCATTAAATGTGGAAGCCGATAGTGAATTTCAGATTCAGCAGATGGAAGATATTATCTATAACAAATTGAGTAAACGCGGTATCGATACTCGCTGTCTGGATAAAGGCAAAATTGAAGAACGTGGTCGGCGAGCCTATCAGACGATTGTAGTGCAGGAAGGTATCGACAAGGATCTGGCAAGAAAGATGGTGAAAATCATCAAGGACAGTAAACTCAAAGTGCAGGCTGCAGTACAAGGTGAACAGATCCGGGTCACCGGTAAGAAAAGGGATGATCTTCAAAACGTGATGGCACTTTTAAAGGCTTCTGAGAAAATCGATATTCCTTTGCAGTTCACCAATTTCAGGGATTAGACTCACCCATTAATTTGAGTCGTTTTCTTTTTGTTTTCTACTTGCGCTAAGACTGGATGTGATTTTTTAATGCAAAAGATGACGTTTAGGTTGAACATTTCTTATGAATTGTTCGAGCATTATTACAAAGGTTCGGCACGATCAGTGGTGGTAACAACTGATGATGGTCGCACCTTAAAATTTCCTGCTAATAGTATTCAGAAATTTTTACTCCGCGATGGTGTTCATGGTCATTTTGAAATTATTTTTGATCGCCAGAATAAAATAGCCGGACTGAATCGTATTGGGTGACTGATCATCGTGTGAATTGAAGTACCTATTCCAGAGCCGGTCACTTTGTTGATACGGGTCAAGCTGCGTGTGCTTATTTATTGGAATATGTACCATATTGCTCTATATAATTATGAAATTAATTAATTAGCCGATGTAACTGGAGTCCGGTAATGGCACATTTAAAATGGTCATCTGTCCTCGATACAGATATTAATGTCATTGATTCGCAACATAAACGTATTGTTCAGTATATCAATGATTTATACGATGCTCAGGAATCCGGTGATCGTGCAAAGGTCGGTAATGTTATCGATGAGCTGGTAGATTACACACTGTCACATTTTGCTTTTGAAGAAAGTTTAATGGAGCAGGCAGGTTACCCATTCCTGATTCCACACCAGAAAATCCATAAACTGTTTACTGAGCGTGTGAGCACCTATGTCGAGCGATATAAAGCAGGTGAGGACGTGGCTGGCGATCTTATCGTAATGCTGCAAAAATGGCTGGTCAATCATATTAAACTTGAAGATGGTGACTACAAGGATATCGTTAAGAAGAATATGCAGAAGCTTGAAAAAGATGAAGGTTGGTTAAAAAGCGCAATATCCAGATTCTTTGGCTAGTAGTTGCTTAATACTTGTAATGGCGTTGATCTGAACGAGCCTGGATAACAGCCTGCATTAATTCAATACGTATAGTTGGGGCCCTAAACACCTGGTGTTTGGGGCTTTTTTATGCCCTGATATTCTGTGCCACTGCAGTTGACTGTCTTCACGATATGGGAATTTTTCCTGTTTGTTGCTGAGTAGTCACAGTAAGAAAGAATATGGTCTATTTATAGGGGGTAGATTTAGTTTTTTGAGTCATATTGATCATGATTGTTTTAGGTAGATGTACACCAATAGGGAAGGTTTAAGGTTGATGTTAAGAAAAAATGTGTGGTTAGGTTGTTTGCTGGGTCTTAGTATTTTGTCGGTACCTTTTGTGAGTTATGCTGATGTTAATATTGGTGTGCTGGCGCCGCGAGGCAAGCTGAAAGCCATGAAACGCTGGGATGGATTTTCTCAGTATTTACACGAGCAGCTACAACAAACGATCAATATCATACCTCTGCCACCTGCTGATACCCTGGCAGCTGTTCAGTCAGGCGAACTGGATTTTATCCTGACCAATCCGGTGCAAACTGTTAAAGCCGTTGAATTACACAGCGCGAAAATATTGGCGACTTTAAACAAGTTTTCGGGCGCTGTATTTGCAGGCGTTATCGTTTCTAAAAAAGGCAGCGGTATTACAACTGCTCAGGATCTGATAAATCGAAAAGTCATGTCGTTGAAGTTTAAGGCAGCTGCAGGTGCCTATACCTTTCAGACATATCATTTACATCAGCGAGGAATCAATCCGCATGAGGATTTCGCGTCTATGCGTGCAGGGAAGAAACAGGATGACCTGGTGCTGGCGGTGAAAGCCGGTGTTATCGATGCTGCCTTTGTACGGACCGGCATTCTCGAAGCAATGGCCAAGGAGGGTAAAATAAAACTCGATGAGTTTGATATTGTGGATCAGCATGGCTCAGATGAAATCAAGCAGATGCACACGACTGATCATTACCCGGAATGGTATCTTGCTGCGCTTAAGGACACTGAATTATCCACTGTGCGCCAGCTTGGCGCAGCAGCTCTTGCGCTAACGCCTGATCATGATGCAGCTAAGCAAGCTAAGATTAGAGGTTTTGTTAAACCGGTCCCATTAGATGGAATGGTTACGGCGTTAAAGACTTTGAAAATCGCTCCTTTTGATCAGAAGGGAGGTGAGGGATGTCGCTAATCAATACAATTAGTTCTCGAATTAAAACCGGTCAGCCGGGGCTTGCGTTTAAGTTTGGACTGGTCACGGCTTTAACATTGATTATTATGTTGAGCCTGGCATCAGTTATCACTTTGAGTTTACAGAAACAATCACTCGATACATTACTAGATGCTTCACATCGAGTGGTTGATGATATGACAGAGACTCAAATTGAGGCTAACAGTGATTCTGAAATTATTAAAGCAAGCCAGTTATCCAGATTGCTGGCACAGATTACGCCTGCTGCCATAGCCGAGTTTGATTTCACCGGATTATTAAATTATACCCAGGTTGCAACTGAAGATCCGGACATCTCCTATGTCTCTATAATGAACACTCAGGGCAATACCCTGGCCAGCTATGGTGACAGGCAGGCAGTAGCAGAAGATGGTTGGCTGGAAACGCCCATTGTTTCTGACGGTGTTGAATTGGGTAAGGTAATACTGGGTTATAACCATCACCGCATGCAACAACAGATTGTACAGGCCAGGGAAAATGCGCAAAACAATCTTTTAGAGATGAAAAATGCCAAAGATGAATCTCTGAGCTCATTGATAGTTAGTCAAATTGTATTAACAGGGTTGGTAATTTTGTTGACAGTAATGGTTATCGCTATTATTGCGAACCTGGTGACTCGTCCACTGCATCATGCAATCGAAGTGGCAAATAAAATTGCAGAAGGTGATTTAAGTGCTGAGATCAAGGTGAAATCGAAGGATGAGACCGGACAATTGTTAACGGCGATGAACACCATGGTTACAAACCTTAAGAAAATGATCAATGAGATCGGTCATGCAACCACTCAGTTAGGTGGAACTGCTGGTCAGATGTTCAGTATGACAGAAGTTACTTCCAGTGGTGCAATCCAGCAGCAGGCTGAAACCAGTCAGTTGGCCAATGCCATTGTTGAAATGTCTGCATCAGCTCGTGAAGTAGTTAATAATTCAACGCAAGCTGCTCATTCGGCTGAGCAGGCAGATATAGATGCACGTAGCGGTCGTAAAGTTGTCAGTGAAACAATTGAGTTGATGAATGCACTGGCGGTAGATATCGAAAATGCGGCTGAGGTAACCCAGGCTCTTGAACATTATAGCGAGGAAATTGGCAGTGTCCTTGATGTCATCCGTGGTATCGCAGAACAAACCAATCTACTAGCCCTTAATGCTGCTATTGAGGCTGCACGTGCCGGAGAACAGGGGCGGGGTTTTGCTGTGGTGGCTGATGAGGTACGAGTGCTGGCAGGACGAACCCAACAATCGACACAGGAAATTCAGGATACCATCGAGCGTCTGCAGAAAAGTGCGAATGATGCCGTGCAGGTGATGGACCAATGTAAGAGCCGTGCCAGTAAGGGAGTTAGTCAGGCGGCGGAAGCCGGTATATCACTGGATGCTATTGCCCAGGCGATTTCAAATATTTCTGATATGAATCGACAAATTGCGACAGCTGCCGAACAACAAAGCCAGGTCACAGAAGAAATCGCTCAGAATGTCACCAATATAAATCAGGTGGCTAATCAGACGGTGGAAAGTGCTCGGGTTACCTCGACATCTACGGATGAGCTTAATCAGTTATCTACCGGCCTGGTGTCACTGGTGAGTAACTTCAAGACAGGTGATTATCAACGTGAAGAATATTTCAATTAGGCTGTTTTTTTAACCAGCTTACAATCTAGCTGGCCACTACTTAGCATGATGTAAATGGGTATTGATGGCGCTATACCCAGTGGCTGGATGCACAAAAGCTGTTCCAGTCTTTCATAGTGAATAAATTGTTACATCGTATTAGGTTGTTTCTGTATCAGCCTGGTTCATGATGACATACATATCATAGCGTGTTTTCTTACTTTCAATGGCAAAAGTGGGTTTCTGTTCACTGAGACTTTTTGCACCTTTCGGTCGCTTTACCACGACACGTTTTCTTGCGCATGATAGTGCGCAATCGAGCAATCGTTGCGTGTCCTCATCATGTCCTAGTAAACGCTGCAGCATTTGCATATTTTTTTTAACTTGTGCCGATTTTTTTCGTTCCGGATACATGGGATCGAGGTAAACAACATCTGGCTGCTGGTCGACAGTAAGATGCTCCATGTAGTCTATGGCATCGTCCTGTACCAGTGTGAAGCCGCGTTTGAGTATGCCTTGAAATACTTCATCATCCCGGGCGCGATCGACGGCATTTTTGACCAGTTCGGCAACAAATGGTGAGCGTTCAACTAGTGTTATGTTGCAGCCGAGGCAGGCCAGTATATATGCGTCCTTGCCCAGTCCAGCGGTAGCATCGAGTACGGAAGGGATCGGTATGCCCTGCTTCAGGCCGATGGCTTTGGCTATGGCCTGGCCTCGGCCACCACCGTACTGGCGTCGGTGAGCCAGCGCTCCAGATAAAAAATCGACATGGATTGAGGTATTTTGATTCAAGTCGCGGAGCTCGATGTACTCAGGGCTAAAGTTCAGCACTAGATCACTGTTTGCTGACGACAGATCCAGGCAGGGTAACTGGTGCTGTTGTGCAAACTCACAGGCTTTATTCTGGCTGACTGGATCGCTGTAGCTGATACTGAGTAAATCTTTCATCACTGTAGTGTAATCATCTGGGTCGTCTTTGTGTATCATTATGCCTCCTCCAATCAGGTAAACCGAATGAGCGAAAAAACATTTATAAAAGGCAAGGATCTCGATCTTGAGTCATCCATTGACATCATGTGGGCAAAACTGGATGCCCTCGGCATTGAGGTGGAAGAAGCATCCTGGCTCAATCCGGTGCCCAATGTTTACTCAGTCCATATCCGCGACAAGTCCTGTGGCCTCATGTTTACCAATGGCAAGGGGGCTAGTCGCAAAGCTTGCCTGGCGAGTGCACTGGGTGAGTATTTTGAACGCTTGAGCTGTAATTACTTTTTTGCTGATTTTTACCTGGGTGAGCAGTTTGCCAGTGATAGCTTTGTGCATTATCCCGATGAGCGCTGGTTTCCAGTCGAGGATGAGACCATGCCAGATGGTTTGCTGGATGAATTGCTGTGGGACTTTTATGACCCCGATCGTGAGCTGAAGCCACAACAGATCGTTGATACCAATTCGGGTATCGGGGAACGGGGTATCTGTGCATTACCTTATGTTCGACAACGTGATAAGCAGACACTCTGGTTCCCGGTGAATATCATTGGCAATCTATATGTCAGCAATGGCATGTCTGCTGGTAATACCAAGAATGAGGCCCGAGTACAGGGTTTGTCTGAAGTGTTCGAGCGTTACGTTAAGAACCGGATTATCGCTGAGGGTATTTGCTTACCAGAGGTACCTGGAACGGTGATTGAGCGTTTCCCGAAAATTCAAGCGGCCATCGAGGAGTTGCAGAATCATGGGTATCATTTGAGGGTTGCCGATGCCTCACTGGGCGGGCGCTTCCCGGTAATGAGTGTGACCCTGATCAATCCAAAAGACGGCTCCGTATTTGCTTCATTTGGTGCCCATCCCTGTTTTGAAGTCGCACTGGAACGAACCGTGACCGAGTTATTGCAGGGACGGGGGCTGGATCAACTGGATGGTTTTCATCCGCCATCCTTTGATCTTGATGAAGTGGCCGATCATCATAATCTTGAAACCCATTTTATCGATTCCAGTGGCCTGATTGCCTATGATTTCTTCCGAAAAGATGCCGACTATGCTTTTGTTGATTGGGAGCATGATGCCTCTACGGGTAACGAATTCGAGTATTTGAGCCAGATTATCCATGACATGGGCTTTGATATTTATATTTCGGATTATCAACATCTGAACGTCTATGCCTGTCGCATCATCGTACCGGGTATGTCTGATATCTATCCGGTGGATGATCTGGTCTGGAGCAACAATAATGAAGGCGCGCTGTTTCGCGAAGATATCTTGTCTCTAAAACAGCTTAAACAAGAGGATTGGAATCGAGTTCTGCAAGGTCTGGATGAGGGAGGGTTCAATGATTTCCAGCGTGTGGCCGAATTTATTGGTGTGGCACCTGATGCTGGTACCACCTGGGCCAGTTTGCGTATCGGTGAGCTCAAAGCCATGCTGGCGCTGGCGTTGCAGGATTTTGAACAGGCCGCTGAATGGATTGACTGGTCTCTGAGCATGGATCAACTGGATGAAGAACGCACCCGCCATTACAGATGTTTGCAGGCCTTGCTGGCGATACGACAGGATGACACACGGGACTATGGGCAATTTATTGATAGTCTAACCTTGATGTATGGTGCGGATAACGTCACAACTGGTATTGATCTGGTTGAGGGCCGGGACGTGTTTCATGGCATACACAGCCCGGGGTTGAGCCTGGATGGTTTTGTAACTCACCAGAAATTACTGGAGGGATACCAGAAATTACATCGTGCCAAACAATCGAACTGGCAAACCGGTGTCGATAGTCAGTGATGATGTCTTTGGTTGATATCGGGGTAAATCTCACCGGGAGTGCCTTTCGAGCCGATCTCGGCGAGGTGATTCAGCGGGCACAGAACGTTGGTGTGACCCAGATGATTGTGACGGGTACTAATATTGAGCATAGTCAGCAGGCTGTGGAGTTGGTGGCACAGTACCCGGGCACCTTATACACCACTGTCGGTGTGCATCCCCATCATGCTAAGGAATGTAATGATCAGACCCTGGCCAAGCTGGAGCAGTTGGCTCAGCAGCCCGGTGTAGTAGCGATAGGGGAATGTGGTCTGGACTTCAATCGCAATTTTTCACCGCGTGATGAACAGGAGAAATGGTTTGAAGCCCAGTTAGAGCTGGCGTCGGGGCTGGGATTACCGGTTTTTCTTCATCAACGTGATGCCCATGAACGGTTCCTGGCCTTGCTTGGGCCATGGCGGCCTCGCCTGAATGATGCCGTGGCACATTGTTTCACCGGTGACATCGAACAGGCCAGGGCCTATCTGGATCTGGATTTGCATATCGGTATCACTGGCTGGATATGCGATGAGCGTCGGGGAGGCGATGTACAGGCTGCAGTATCAGTCATTCCGGATGATCGTTTAATGATCGAAACTGATGCGCCTTATCTTTTACCCCGGGATATCGAGCCTAAACCTAAAGATCGTCGCAACGAGCCTATGTACCTGCCTCATGTGTGCCAGACTGTCGCCGTTTATCGGAATCAAAGCCCTGAGCACGTAGCCAGTATTACCTGCGCAACCGCTCAACGTTTCTTCAGGCTCAGTGAGCTGTAATTTATCACCAGGACTCGCCCATTCCAGACTCCGTTTTATCGAGTCTGGTCTATACTTTACAAAACACAAATTAGAAGCTGATTTTGACTGAGAAGGCATGGTTTGCTCTGAGACAGAGTCTTTATAAACAAGCAGGTACGAATAAGCGATGGCCCTTAAGGAAATAAAAGTTCGACTCCAGGATCTGGAAATAGGCATGTATGTCTCCAGGCTAGATAAACCCTGGCTGGATACGCCCTATTTGATTCAGGGCTTTTTAATCAAAACCCGGGAAGATATCGAGCAGCTGCAAGCACATTGTGAATATGTCTATGTAGACGTGGAGCGTAGTCGCGAACCAGATAAAAAAGTTGTCAGTTTTAACCCGCAAGCTCGCACGGATGATGAAATCAAGGAACAGCTTATTGGGTTTAAACCAAAAAAATACAAAGATAAAACCCAGATGGAGGATGAGCTGGTTGGTGCCCGTGATTGTCATCGTGCCCTATCACATACTGTGGGTGATGTTATGCAGGATATGGCCAATAACAAAAACCTGGATGCCGTATTACTCAAGAAGGCCATTAATCCGATGCTGGATAGCATTATTCGTAACCCGGATGCCTTTGCCTGGTTAACCCGAATGAAGCACAAGGATAACTATACCTATAATCATGCAGTGAGTGCTTCGGTTTGGGCGGTTGCATTTGGACGTCATCTGGGTTTTCCCAGGGAAAAACTGCAATCTCTGGCACTTGGGGCCATGCTGTTTGATATAGGCAAGATGAAGTTGCCTGAAAAACTGATCAATAACCCTAAACGGTTTAACCAGTTCGAGTTTGACCTGGTGAAAAAACATGTCGATTACAGCCTGGAGATACTCCGACAAACCAAAGATATTGGCGAAGATGTGCTTGATATGGTGGCCTATCACCATGAGCGCCACAATGGCTCAGGTTATCCGAATGGGCTGGTTGCAGACCAGATTCCAATTCTGGCGAAAATTGCCGGCATAGTGGATTGTTATGATGCCATTATTTCAGAACGACCCTTTGCGACACCTATATCCCCACATGATGCGGTGAAGAAGCTATATGACTGGCGCAACATTGATTTTCAGGCTGAGCTGGTTGAGCAGTTTATTCAGGTTGTTGGTATCTATCCTGTAGGTACTGTAGTCGAGCTGAGCGATGGCCAGGTAGGTGTGATCGTGGCACAGCATCGAGTCTGGCGGTTGCGGCCTCAGGTCATGTTGTTGCTGGACGTCGATAAGAAACCGCTGGATCATTTTGGGGTCGTCAACCTGTTTAATGAAACGGAGGATAAGGATGGCAACCCCTGGGATATTGTTAAATGCGTGGAGCCAGGACTCTATGGCATTGATCCTGAAGAATTCTATTTGTAGTGGCTGGGTGAGCAATGACTGAGCATCTAGTGCATCTGGTTAATCGTGATAGCCTGTTTGATGAATTGAATCATTATGTCGAGCAGCATCAGCAATCTGGAAAAAAGTTAGCACTACTGCTGGTGAATATCGATCATTTTCGTAAACTCAATACCGTATTTGGTTACCAGACTGGTGATGCATTTCTACATGATTTTGCTCGTCGACTGGATGACATCTCACGCAGTAAAGACTATATCGCACGCATGGGTAATAGCGAATTTATCATGTTATTACCTGAAATCATCAATGTTGGCCATGCTGAACTGGCGGTACACAAGCTGCTTAATGCCATGAATGAACCCTTCATTGTGGATGAGCACAGCCATAAGATAAGTGCCCATGTGGGTATATCTATTTATCCGGATCATGGTGAAGAATTACATCAGCTGATGCAGAAAGCAGAAATTGCCATGATGTCGGCACGTAACAGTCCCCAGGCGTATGCTTTTTTCTCGGAGACAAGCGAGGAAGCCGAGATCAATGCCTGGGATATCGAAGGCGAGCTAGAGGCTGCACTTGAAAATGATGGGTTTCAGCTGTATTACCAGCCACAGGTATCTATGCAGAGTGGCCATGTGTTCGGTGCGGAGGCATTGATTCGCTGGCAGCATCAGACACGGGGATTTATACGGCCGGACATCTTCATTCCTGTGGCGGAACAAAGTGGTCAGATTCTGCCGATTACCTGGTGGTGTATCAATACCGCATTGCGCCAACTGAAGGAATGGCCAACTAGTTGGCGTCCACTAAAGGTGTCTGTGAATATTTCGGCTCGGGTGCTGAAGGATGTTGCCTTTGTTGATTCCGTGAAAAGTGCACTGAGTATCTGGGGGGTGCCAGCAGAGCAATTAACTTTGGAAGTCACCGAAAGCGCACTGGTGGACGATGTGACGACCAGCTTCATTACTCTGGAGGAGCTCAGGTCCCTGGGGGTGGGTATATCCATTGATGATTTTGGAACCGGCTATTCTTCCATGGCTTATTTCAAGAATATCCCGGCGAATGAACTGAAGATTGACCAGTCTTTCGTGTTTTATATGCTGGAAAATGCCATGGATCAGCATATTGTTAACACGGTTATTGAATTGGGGCGTGGATTTAACCTGAAAGTAGTTGCAGAGGGCATCGAAAATATGGAAACTTTCCAGGCCTTGAAAGAACTGGGTTGTGATATTGCCCAGGGATATCATATTGCCCGGCCTATGCCGCTGGCGGACCTTGTCCAGTGGTTGACGGAACATCCGATTTTTAAAATATAAGCGCCATATCGTTGTTGGAAAAGGATGATACCCGCTCGATGTGGTCACGAATTACGCTTCATAAGCGTATTACTAGAACTATAATATTCAGAATACATGTTTATACCCGCATTAAAATTTCCGGTTTTTAAGTCATTTACCGCGTTTGCTCTGATCCTGGGGCTATGTCTAGCCTTGTTTGTTCCTCGCTATGAGTTCAGTCATCGTATCAATGGTTTTATGTTCAGTCTGGGGACACAACTGTTAGCTCAGCCTGAGACTGTCGATGATATTCAGCTAATTCAATTGCCCGAGCAGGCACTGGTTGATTTTGATCGAGTGAAACAGCTCAGGCAGTTGTTGAAGACACTTGATCGTTCCAATGCTGCGGCGATTGCTGTGTTATTTGAGCCGCTGCCATCACTTGATTTTCAACCGCGGTTAAAAGATCAGAAGAAAAGCTCATCAAAGGCAGCTGATCCTGACTGGCAGCTGGCGGAAGGTGGTCTGTCAGATTTGGCCAAAGCCTTCTATAAATATAAAGTGACGGCGGGTGTTTCCTCATTAAACCAGCAGAGCGGGTTCTTTTCTGGTGATGGAGTAACGGTTGAGGAAGCCTACAACCGCAGCTATCTGCAGTGGCTTCCACAACTTATGCTGCCATACCAGGCGGAAGTATTTGCCCAGCCTGAATATAAGAATTTCCCCTATGACCGTCTGCCTGTGTTCGGTTATCGCCATAGCTTCGCCTCACAGCCATTACTCTGGTATGAGTCGGCTTCTGGAAAGTTAATGCCGGATCTGGCCCTTAAATTGTATGCGAAATGGCAGGGCAAGGGGCGGATTGGTTGGCGTCAGGGTGAAGCTGTACAGTTGGGTGATGAGGATATCCGCACTGACTATGTGGGGCAGGTGCTGGAATATTATTCTGCTGTGACCGGGCACCATGCCAATCTCAAAATAATGGAGTTTGATCAAGCCCTGTCATCTCCACGGCAGGTGTTTAAAAATAAGCTGGTAGTAATTGGCCAGACCGGCGATCCGCAGTTGTTAGCTATGGGTGATCGACTAAGCAACTTGATAAATAAGACTACATTCCACACCGCTGGCTGGATGTACTGGCTGGAGAAACTGCTGTTGCTGTTTGTACTGGCCTATCTGGTTCTTTTGTTACCCCGCTTACAGAGTAACACGGCTTACTTATTGAGCCTGATTCTGCTGTTTGCTGGTGTAGTCTTCCAGTATGGGGTGCTGGTGACCCAAGGCGCCTGGGCACCATTGCTGGCCGTTTATTTGTATTTGATTTTTGGGCATAGCCTGGTGCGTATCAAGCAATTGTCAGAAAACAAGCTGGACAGATTGCGCTTACAGGCTCATGACGCCCTCTGGCATCTAGGTAGCTGTCAGTTTAAACAGGGCGATCATGATGAGGCGCTTTCAAGCTTATTGAAGTGCAAACCGACTACCGATGTACTGGATCTGATTTATGATATTGGCCTCGGGTATGAACGTCGTCGGCAATATGAAAAAGCACTCACGGTGTTTTCTGAAATTGATATCCGGCATCCAGGTTATAAAGATATTAAAAAACGTCTCACTTCATTGACCAGTGTGGCTGGTGGTCAGACAGAGATTCTCAGCCCGGGCCAGGCACAGAAAACCCTGATTATGCCAGACCTGGGTTTGCAATTGCCGGTGCTGGGTCGATATGAGATCGAACGTGAGCTGGGTCGAGGTGCTATGGGCATAGTGTACCTGGGCAAAGATCCAAAAATTAATCGACTGGTTGCGATTAAAACGCTGGATTACAGTCAATTTTCTGAAAATGAAATTAAAACAATCAAGGCCCGTTTTTTCCGTGAAGCCGAAGCGGCTGGACGATTAAATCATCCCAATATTGTGACGGTTTATGATGTCGGTGAAGAAGAAGGTTTGTCGTTTATTGCTATGGATTATGTACAAGGTGTTTCCCTTGGGGTTCATGCTAAAGCCGGTAAACTATTGCCTATTGAAGAGGTTTATCGAATTGTCGCTGAAGTGGCAGAAACCCTGGATTATGCTCATGAACAGAATATTGTGCACCGAGATATCAAACCCGGAAATATCATGTACAACCCGGATGATGGTTCAGTAAAAATTACTGATTTTGGTATTGCGCGTATTACGGACAGTGTACGCACACGTACGGGCAGTTTTATGGGCAGTCCTTCCTATATGGCGCCAGAGCAGATGACGGGTACCAATGTCGACGGCCATGCTGATATTTATGCACTTGGGGTCAGTTTCTACCAGTTGCTTACGGGTGTGTTACCGTTTGAGGCGGACAGCCTGGGTAATCTGGCTTATAAAATTACCCGAGAAAAGCATCGTCCGATTCGTGACGTGCGTCCTGAGTTACCATCCAGTGCGACACGTATAATCAACAAAGCTTTACAGAAAAAACCGGAAAAACGTTTCGCAAGTGGCAAGGAAATGGCAGATGCTATTCGCAGGGGTATGCCATAAGAGGGTTGCTGATTTTGTTTCAGATTAACTTATATGGTGGGAGTGATCGGGGACTCGTTAGAGAAAATAACGAAGACTCCATTGCTTTTACAACATTTGATGAAGATGCCATTGCCCTGGCATTGGTTGCTGATGGCGTGGGTGGCCATTCGGGTGGAGAAGTGGCCAGCCGATTGGCCGTTGATTCAATCATGGATTTTATGTCTAAAGCCGTGTTGCAGGCGAGTAGTGGTGGTGGCTACTCTGAACAATGGGTGAAACAAATTCTTAGCCAATCATTGAATTCGGCTAACAAGACGATTATTGAGCAACAATCTCAGCAGCCGGCTTACTCTAATATGGCAACGACCATTGTTGCTGTCTTAGTGAAGGATGCGACTCTGGCATTAAGTTATCTTGGTGACTCCCGATGCTATTGCTGGCGAGACCATACCTTACAACAGTTAACTCATGACCATACGGTAGCTATGCAAATGTTTGATGCAGGCGCCTTAAGTGATGAGGAATATCAACAATCGCCTTATCACCACATTATCAATCACGGTCTCGGTTTGTCTAAAAAAGAAACCGCGAAAGAAACCTTATTTGATATCCAGGATCAAGATCGGTATTTATTGTGTTCAGATGGACTGACCAATTCACTGAGTGATATCCAGATTGCCGCCATTCTTGATGCTTCAGATGATATCACCAGTTGTGTTGATGAGCTGATCACCTGTGCAAATGATGCTGGTGGCAGGGATAATATTTCGGTGGTGATGCTGGAATGCAAAACACTGGATGAGCCTGTCGTGGCTGACTGATGTAATCGTATTCTTTGCTTGCTCTAGCGAGTGTTGTCGAGTACTGATAACAGGTTGTTGACCACAGCTTGCATTGCCTGTCTGTCAGGTTGCATACGTTTATAAACGCGTAAACCAAAAATGCCTGTAATCAGCATCCTTGCCAACTCATCAGGTTTAAATGTGGGTGCCAAATCCCCTTTGAGCTGGGCTTCTTCCAGAACCCTACAAAATTCCTTTTCGACTGTTTGTAACATGTTGCTAACACGCTGATTGATTTCCTTATCATCCGTCGGTATCTCCAGTAGTGTGTTTACTAGCAAACAGCCTTTAGATTCAGTGTCTCGATCGGTCTGCTCAAGTAAGTAGGCAAAAAAGTCATGGATACGCTGCAAGGGTGGCCGGTTTGAATGTAACAGGCTGACTACACTGGTGTGCAGGTCGTTGAAGTAGTGATTTAGTGACTGGATGAACAAGTTGCGTTTGTTTTTGAAAGCAGCATACAGGCTGCCCGGCTGTAAGTGCGTGGCTTCAGTCAGGTCTTTAATCGAGGTAGCGTTATAACCCTGACGCCAGAATAGGCGCATGGCATCAGTCAGTACCTGGTCGCGTTCAAAGGCCTGGGGTCTGGCCATACCCACTCTCCATCAAAACTATTAAGGTCTTAAATTATACCCATTATTGAATGATTGCTCAATAATGGGTAGTATTATTGAACGATCATTCAATAATGGAGAGCTAATCATGACATCGTTTCCCGTACACTCTATAGATACTGCCCCTGAAGCGGCCAAACCCGTTCTCGCAACTGCCCAGCAGGCATTTGGATTTGTGCCCAATCTGTTGGGGGTAATGTCCAGTTCACCGGCTCTGGCTGAAGCGTACCTGACCATTTCTGGCCTGTTTGAAAAAACAGCGCTGAGTACCGTTGAGCAACAGGTGGTATTGCTAACAGTGAGTCACTTTCATGAATGTCGCTATTGTATGGCGGCTCACAGCGCAATTGCGGCTATGCAGCAGTTACCAGCAGATGTGGTTACGGCTATTCGTAATGATCAGCCTATTGAGAATACGAAGCTACAGGCCTTGCGAACGTTGGTTGTCCAGTTAGTGGATCAGCGTGGTTGGGTATCTGAATCGGAGTTGCAAGCCTTTTATTTGGCAGGTTATGAGCCGAGTCATGTGCTTGATGTACTGGTGGGGGTCGCGCAGAAAACCTTGAGTAATTTTACTAATCATATTACTAAAACCCCATTAGATGGGGCTTTTAATGAGTATGCCTGGATTCCTGAGAAGTGATGTTGCCGCTTCATCTGGGTTAATGAGAAGCCTATGCCCCAATCAATTATTCAAAAATGTGAAAAAAAATTAAAAAAAGTTGTAAGGAATTCGTAACTTCTGCGACTACCCGGTAAGACCAGAGTTCTCTTTGGCCCAAATAGGGCAGGAACTGGTCTAAATACGATAAATTTTCCATTTTCAGGAGTTATACAGATGATCCGTAATACTAAAATTAAACCTCTTTCTCTAGCCACTGGTGCTGCTCTGGCAATGTCAGTAATGGGCTCTTCAGCTATGGCTGCAGGCACGAACCCTTTTGGTATGAATGAATTACCACAGGGCCAGGTTCAGGTTGCTGAAAATAAGTGTGGTGAAGGCAAGTGCGGAGGTAGCAAGAAATCATCTGAGAGCAAATGCGGTGAAAGCAAATGCGGTGGTAGTAACGCTAAGAAAGCAGCCGAGAGTAAATGTGGTGAAGGTAAATGCGGTGGTAGTAAAGCCAAAGCAAAAGCTACTGAGAGCAAATGTGGTGAAGGTAAATGTGGTGGCAGCCGCTAGGCAGCGCATAAGCACAACTAACGGCTGATGTAAGTAACCCGGGGATGTGAAGCTGGGTTATGACTGGGATTTGAAGTGGCCAGGGCAGGCCGTCATCAGCTATCTTCGTTAAATAGGAAAATGCTATGAATTTAAATTCACTGCAAGGTGCGGGACTGGGTTTGAGACGTAGTCTGCTCGATGACATTAATGCTCTTGAGCTTGGAAAGCTGGACTTTCTTGAAGTGACCCCAGAAAACTGGATGGCTCTAGGCGGAACTTATGCTCGTCAATTACAAAATATTGCAGAACGCTATCCACTGGTCTGTCATGGCCTGTCGATGTCGTTGGGCGGACCAGCACCATTGGATAGCGATTTTATTGAAAAGTTAAAAACTTTTCTCGATGCACACCAGGTGGTCTGTTTTAGTGAGCATCTTAGTTACTGTAGTGATCAGGGACACCTGTATGATTTGCTACCGATTCCTTTTACTGATGAGGCCGTTGATTATGTGGCTCAGCGTATTCGTCAGGTACAGGACATGTTAGAACGGCGTATTGCAATCGAAAACGTGTCTTATTACGCAGCACCTGCCCAACAATTGAAAGAAATTGATTTTATCAATGCAGTCGTTGAACAGGCTGACTGCGACTTATTGCTCGATGTGAATAATGTCTATGTGAATAGTGTGAATCATGATTATGATCCGTTTGAATATATAACCAGTTTGCCTGCAGAACGTGTGGCTTATTTACATATAGCCGGTCATTATCAGGAACACGAAAACCTTATAGTTGATACCCATGGTGCAGAAGTGATTGAACCCGTTTGGGATTTGTTGGATTTCACTTATCAGCAGATTGGTCAACAGCCAACTTTATTAGAACGTGATTTTAATTTACCACCTATGGATGAACTTCTCAGCGAAGTTGACATTATTCGATATTATCAATCACTCCAGGACTCTTCTTATGTTAAGCAACGAATGGTCTGATAACAGTTGCTTACAGCAACAGCAGTATGCATTTACTGCATATGTTCGAGATCCGGAGAATAACGCTCCCCCGGCTGATGTTGAACAGGAAAGGATGACGCTGTATCGCGAGCTATTCTTTAATAATATTGTTGATACGTTGTCGTCAGCATTTCCAGTGATGCATCAGGTGCTTGATAGTACACAATGGCAAAATCTCTGTCAGGATTTCTTTGCCAACCAACGATGCAAAACACCTTATTTATCATACTTGCCCGGTGAGTTTGTTGAGTATTTACAGACTACGGGCCCTCATCAGCAACCCTGGCTCAATGAACTGGCACTTTGGGAGTGGACAGAACTGGAGCTATTTCTGGCGCCTGACCCTGAGTTACCCAAACAGCTTAGACATGATGTATTAAACGACATACCCGTATTATCACCACTGGTTCGCTTACATGCTTTTCACTATCCCGTGCATCGTATCAGTGTTGATTATTTGCCGAAGACTGAAGATCAAGTCATGACTTATTTATTGGCCTGGCGTAAACACGATGACAGTATTGGTTTTATGGAAGCCAATAGTATCAGTGCACGTTTGTTGGATTTACTCAGCAATAATGATCAGCAGAGTGGCTATGAGCTTCTGGATTTAATTGCCAGTGAAGATACGGTTTTTGGAGCAGATGCCATAGTTAAAGGTGGTACAGAGGTGTTGAATAATTTCTATCAAAATAAAATTTTGCTGGGCAGTTTGCCAGCAATACAATCGGGGAACCGTAGATGAATAATTTGATTAATAGATTTCAGCAACTACTGACGGGCACTCAGGTGGCCGATTTTCTGGCACCACTGGCACTGCGGCTGTATTTGGCTCCGATATTCTGGATGGCTGGTGTCAATAAGCTTAATAGTATGGATTCAACCATAGAGTGGTTTGGTAATCCGGACTGGGGATTAGGGTTGCCTTTCCCTGAATTTATGGCCTGGGCGGCAGCACTGACTGAAACTGGCGGTGCTATCTTACTGGTACTGGGGTTGGCCGTACGTTGGGTATCCATACCCCTGATGATTACCATGCTGGTGGCTATATTTACGGTGCACTTGCAGAATGGCTGGTTGGCTATTGCCGAAGGTGCACAAAGCCTGTTTGCCAGTGAACGCACTATAGCCGCAGTAGATCGGCTTGATCGAGCCAAGGAGATTTTACAAACCCATGGTAATTATGATTGGCTCACTGAACATGGCAGCATCGTAGTGTTGAATAACGGTATAGAGTTTGCGGCTACCTATTTTATTATGTTGCTGGTGCTATTTTTCTCTGGTGCAGGCCGCTATGTATCGGCTGATTACTGGATCTGGAATTGGTGGAAACGATTTAATTCATAGTGGCTATTTAAATTCATTTTGTTTAGGTCTTTCTTATGTAGCTCAATAGCGTTATTTTAAGGGGTATCATTTTTTCAAAAGGTAAACCCTGTGAGCAGTGATGCCATAGACCAAACAGATGATGACAGATTGGCGGATGTTGATGCCGAGCAAATCAGTGACCTGCGTTCAGAGATGCTACGTTTTGCTGTTTTGCAATTGCGAGATGCGCATCTTGCGGAAGATATCGTCCATGAAGCCATTGCCGCGGCACTGAAATCAAATAGCTTTGAGGGGCGTGCAGGCCTGAAAACCTGGGTGTTTTCTATATTACGAAATAAGATTGTCGATGTTATCAGGGAACGTAGCCGTCACCCGCAACAAAGTTTAATCGATGAAGATGGTGGTGAGCTTGATGATCAGTTTGATGCACGTGATCACTGGCGTAAAGAGCGACAACCAACTGACTGGCAGCAGCCGGAACAAATGTTGGAAAATGAGCAGTTCTGGGTTGTTTTCGAAGCTTGCCTGAACCACTTGCCAGAGAATACGGCTCGTGTCTTTATGATGCGAGAGCATCTGGGACTGGAGGTTAGTGAAATTTGTACTGAATTATCGATGAGTGAAAGCAACTGCTGGGTCATTATGCATCGAGCACGTATGCGATTACGTAGTTGTCTTGAAAATAATTTTTTGAAGTGAGGCATGCACCATGATGACATGCAAACAGGCCACCAAATTAATGTCACAGGGCCAGGATCGCCAGTTAACTTTACATGAACGTTTACGATTACGTGTACATATGTTTATCTGCCGTGGTTGTTCAAATTACAATAAACATCTGGATGTGATTCGGACAGCGATGAAACGACTGGGCGGGCGTTAGCTGTAGATAATGCGAGTGGATATCATGTGAGGCATTGAGCGCCAATGGATATGGAACACAAATTTAGAGTCTATTATCTGACGGCCATTTTCAGTTTATTGTTTGCAGTTATTGGTTTCAGTTATAACACCTGGCGACTGGAAGCTACAGAAGACAATAATAATGTGCGAACAGCTGCCTTTGAGGTGTTAATCCGATTATCTGATTTTGAACAACATATTTATTCTGCACACTTTGATCAGAACCTGGTTGAAGGTAATCCACGTAAAGGCTGGGTAATGATAGGCCTGATTGTCGATTTGAGCACACTCATCGATCCTGTAGTCGAGAGAAAAGCTATACAGTTAAAAGATCTCTGGGCAGAGAATTGGGAGGCTGTACCCAGTGATCGTAGCGTGACTGAGGCACTGATAAATACCATCGAGTCTGTTCGGGCTGAAATAAAAACAGTTTTGCACAATATTGAATAAACCATTTTTTAGATATGTTGGGTTAAGCAGAGTAAGCCATCAACGGGTGTTTCTGGCTTACTCTGTATATTTCCTGGATATCGTTATTAATTTACCTGCTTACTTACTTCATTAGATAAATCACTGAATATATTAGAGGCATCATAGGTTTGAACTGCAAAATACCAGGTGCCTTGTGTCAGTGGTTCGGTTGAGTAGCTACAAGTCATTATGGCTGTGCTACAGCTATTATCAAAATCCGATTGTGAACATGAGATTAAACCTTCATTAAGATCTGTGGTTAGTGTGGTTGTATAGGAACCGGATTCAGAACCATAGTTAATGCTATAGCCCTGAATGCTGTCTATGCAGGAACCATCGGTATTTTGAGTAGGACTGATCCACGTTAGAGTGATCGACTGTGGTGTGGACGCGGCCGGAGTAGTAACTGTAATGCCCGCACTGAGACTGGATTCATTCCCAGCTGCATCGATAGCCGACACGGTGTAGCTGTATGTGGTTTCGGGAAGAATACCAGTATCTACAAACGATAGTGATGTGGTTGTAGTCAGAGCCGTGGTGCTTCCATCTTTATAGATTCGATAACCCGTAACTGCAACATCATCGGTAGCAGCAGACCAGGCCAGTGATACCTGTGTGCTGGAAATATCGGTTGCCTGTAAGTTGGCAGGTGTTGAGGGTGATGTAGTATCTGCTTCTGCAAGCGTATTGATGGTTAGAGCGGCACTCATTGCAGATTCGTTACCCGCTGCATCAATGGCAGAAACAGTGTAGAGGTAGCTTGTTTCGGGTGCTAATTGTGTGTCTGTAAAACTGAGTGAGCTGGTTGTGCTAACAGCTGTAGTACTACCGTTTTTATAAATGCGATAACCGGTTACAGCAATATTGTCAGTTGCTGCAGACCAGGCCAATAACGCTTGTGTACTGGTAATATCAGTAGCATGCAAATTTGCGGGTGTTGAGGGTGCAGTAGTGTCAGGTTCTGCAACTGTATTAACAACTAAAGCAGCACTCATCGCAGATTCGTTACCTGCTGCATCAATAGCAGAAATACTGTAGAGATAACTTGTTTCAGGCGCTAGTTGTGTGTCTGTGAAGTTAAGTGAGCTTGTTGTGCTAATGGGGGTGGCACTGCCATTCTTATATATTCGATAGCCAGTCACCGCAACATTATCAGTAGCCGCAGACCATGCCAATGCAATCTGGTCACTGCTAATTGAAGTAGCATGTAGATTGTTGGGAACGGTGGGTGCTGTTGTGTCACCAGGAATAATTACGGCAAGGGTCTCGGCTGTAACAGCTAAACTCTGAGCTGATTCATTGCCTGCAGCATCAATAGCTGAAACACGATAACTATATTGAGTTTCAGGCAGTACATTAGTATCACTAAAGGTTAACGCTGTTGTCGTTGTTAGTGAGGTTGTGCTGCCATTTCTGTACAGTTTATAGCCAGTTACACCGACATTATCATCTGCCGCAGACCAGCTAAGTGTTATCTGTTCACTGCTGATATCAGCAGCTGTAAGTGCTGCTGGAACTGTGGGTGCAGTTGTGTCAGCTGGATCGATAATGATATCGCCAATTGGATCCGGATTGGTTGGTAGTAAACCGGTGCTGTCGGAGGATTCACCTGTACAAGCAGTGAGTCCCAGTATCATTAAAGCAGACGCAAAACTGCGTATCTTGAAGTTGATATACATAGCCAATAAGAACCTTTGTAACTAAGGATAAATTAATAAAACGTTTATTCATCGAGCTTCTTATTGTTGGTATATCGACTGATATTTCAGTTGTTATTCGTTTTTTTACTGTGGGCTAATTATGGATGCTGTGGTGAAAATAAATGTGCAATACATCAAGTATTTTCAGGGCATTTAAGAGAATGCTAAATTACTTGAGCTGATTCACATATGCGTGATGAAGCAAGTTTTTCCCATTGAAAAACAAGCAGATTAATGTGATAGAGCACGCAAAAAAGTGGAGAAGTAGATTACAGATATGAGAATATAAGATTGAGCGCGGTCATCATCAAATATTGAGTTTTGACGTGCGTCACAGTTCGAGATAAAGACTTTGGTCAGAGTCTCAGGAAAAAAGAAAGTGAGCCTGATGATTGAAGTTACTAGTTGCTGAATAACAGCCACAGTACTGTTTGAAGTTATCCGGCATTTGGATTTCATTCATATGCCAGATGCTTGATTCATCTGAGTTTAAATATTCAATGAAGGCAGGAGGTTCGGGTGGTACTGATACCGTAAAACGGGTGGGGGATAAATGTAAGCCTAGTCCAGTGACTTTCATGTGTGCTTCTTTACGCGTCCATACTTGAAAGAAAGCCTGCTGTTGCTCTGGTTCAGGCAGGGCAAAAATTTTTGTTTGTTCTTCAGCTGTAAAAAATCGTCGAATTAGTTTTTGCCACTGGTTTTTGCGATCCATATATTCAATGTCTACTCCAATCGCATGCTGTTTGCAGATTGCAAGGCAGGCCAGGTTGTGAGAATGACTGAGATTGAATTGTATATTTGCCTCATTAATAAGTGAGGGTTTGCCTTTGTCGCTTTTATTGAAGATTAATTCATCTGCTGACTGCGGCGTATAACTGGCCAGGGCAGTGCGCATAAAACCGTGTGCGGCAATGAAGCGTTTACGATGAATAAAATTGACAAAACGTTCACTGCGTTCTTTTTCCCTATCAGAGAGCAGAGGGTAAAATTGTTTCATCCTGGGCGGGGAAATATTTAAATGACACAACCAGATATGTACGGTGTCATCATCGAGGTTCATATTCTCAGTGGGGGGTTGCCATCGAGTCAATGTGCTTAGCCTTTATGAAAGAGTCGGTAGAGTACAGGCACAAAAAATAATGAAACGAGCATCGACAGGCTGAGGCCAAATACAATAACCGTAGCCATGGGCTGAAGCATTTCTGAGCCTTCACCCAGTCCGATTGCAAGTGGCAACATGCCCATCACCGTTGTCAGGGTGGTCATTAAAATGGGGCGTAGACGTAGACGGGCGGCTTCGATGATGGCTTCAATAATGTTATGCCCAGACTCGCGTTGAATTTCAATCTGTTCGACCAGTACAATCGCATTGTTTACCACGATACCGGCTAGCATGATAATGCCAATTTTGGCCGGCATGGAGAGTTGCTGCTCAAGAACCAGTTCAACACCCAGGCTGACACCGATCATGGTAAAGGGCACGCTGAGCATGATGATCAGTGGATTGCGCAGTGACTCATATTGTACGGCCATGACTACGAACA
Organism: Gammaproteobacteria bacterium; assembly: GCA_041572275.1. Taxonomy (GTDB): domain Bacteria; phylum Pseudomonadota; class Gammaproteobacteria; order SZUA-229; family SZUA-229; genus JBFFSQ01. The sequence continues at coordinate 4,941 of JBFFSQ010000016.1, read as the reverse complement.
CCAGGAACAGAGCCAGCCCAAGTAAGATATAACCAGTTTTCTGACCTTCTCTTAGCGTATCCAGTGAGCCACCATCATACAGGCTGTAACCCTCTGGCAATGGTAGATCATCGAGTCGTTTGAAAATATCCGCCATCACATCGGGCATATTCGCACCTTGACTCAGAGAACCTGATATTTCAACAATGCGGCGTTGATTGTCACGTTTGATACTGCTGGGTGTCGGTCTGACTTCAAGCTCTGCAACATCCCGAAGCTGGATAATTTTTCCATCAACTACGGTGACAATGATATTTTCAATATCTTCAGTTGAATGAGTAAGTTCCTTATTCATGCGCAGACGGATATCAAATTGGCGATCACCTTCCAGGTAATCGGAGACCACCAGGCCATTAAGAGCGATACTCAGGGCACGACCAATGTCTTCGGCATGTACACCGAGGTCAGCTGCACGTTCCCGGTCAATATTTAATACCAGTTCTTCGATTTGTTCCTGATAGCTGTGTTCAAGGTTGGTCACGCCATTGACATCGCCAATTCGTGCGATCACTTGCTCGCCAGCTTCGGTTAGAATGTCCAGATCCTCTCCCAGTATACGCACACTGATGTCGTCATCACCGTGGCCCAGGTTAACACCACGAACACCGCGAACACGCATATAGAGTTTCAATCCAGCCAGCTTCAATTGAGCAATGTCTTTTCTCATATTGTTGACCCAGGCTTTGGTCTCGATATTGCGTTCAGTCATGGGTTTAAGCTGGATTTTGATGGAACCGCTATTGCTGCGTTGATATTCAGAACGGCCGAATACGGAACCACCTGAAATGGTGAATACCGTATCCACTTCAGGTTGTTGCATGAATAATTGTTCGAGTTTATTTAATGCGTTATCCAGTTCTTCCAGACGAGTGCCTGGATCTCCGGTGATGGAAATGGAGACTTCTCCCTCATCCATGTCAGGAAAGAAAATGTCCTTGGCGTGGTATGTCCAGTACAGACTGACAAGTAGTACAGGGGTAGCGATTATGAATAATGGGACAGGCCGTTGCATGATGGTCTGTAACAGTCTGCTGTAAGATAATTGTAGCTGGGGTAGCCAGCGGTTAAAGAAATTCTCGTTTTGTTGTGGTCGCTGACTGATGCGGGCACCTAGTGCGGGCACCAGGGTGAGGGCAACCACCAGAGAGGCTACGATGGCGGCCGTCAGGGTAATAATTAATTCACTGAATAACAGGCCGACCAGGCCGCCGATGAACAGAAAAGGTACCACGGCCACCAGATTGGTGGTTGTCGATGCAGTGATTGCACTGGTGACTTCAGCGGCGGCGTCTATGGCGGCCTGTTCATTGTTAGTGGATGTGCGTTGATGGCGCGAAATGTTTTCCAGCATGACGATCGTATTATCGACCAGAATGCCAATCCCGAGAGCAAGTCCGCCCAGTGACATAATATTCAGTGTCAGTCCGGATACTTCCATGATAGATAAGGTGACCAGAATAGCTAATGGAATGGCGGTCGACACAATCAGTGTGCGTCGTATATCTCCGAGGAAAAGATAGACGATCATCATTGCTAGCAGGGCACCGGAGAGGGCAGCCATTGAGGCATTACGTAGCGAATGGCGGACATAAATAGACTGGTCGCCGACTTTTTGTACACTAATGTCGACGGGTAACAGCTTTTGTTGTTTAAACCATTCAAGTTGAGCTAATACTGCATCAACCACAGCAACAGTATTGGCTTCTGGCTGTTTCTGTATTGATAGCTTCACCCCTGGTGTGTCATTCAGGCGAATACGGATCTGTTCATCTTCATGGGTGTCATTGATGACGGCAATATCGCCGAGGCGGATGGCATCATCTATTGATTGCTGGCCCTCTCTGATTAATGGCAGGCTCGCGATCTCGGCAACACTCTGGAAGCGGCCTTGAGTGCGTGTACTCAACTGACGTTTTTGCATGTAGAGGGTGCCGCTGGCAATGTCGAGGTTTTCGCTCTGCAGGCTATTGATGACATCATTCAATTCAAAACCTGCAGCGGCCAGCTTTTCCTGGTCAACGATGATCTGAATTTCACGCACCAGTCCGCCACCTACTTCGGTAGCAGCGACACCATTAATATTGAGAAACCATTTGGAGAATTCATAATCTACCCAGCTCCGTAGTTCGACCGGATCGCGGCTATCGGAACTGACTACCATTTCCAGTACCGGAATCTGTGCTGGGTCACGTTTATAAATAGTGGGTGGGTCAATAGTATCAGGCAGAAAGCGTTTGGCACGGTCAAGTCGAGTACTGGCTTCACGCAGGGCGATATCGATATCCATACCATAGGGAAAGCTAAGAGATACGGTGCTACGACCTTCTGTGGTGGTAGATTGCACCACGGTGGCTCCCTCAGTAATAGCCAGTTGTTCTTCAAGCTGACGGGTAATTGAGTCTTCCATGATGCGTGCAGGCACGCCCGGATCAACAATGCGTACGCGTATTTCTGGATAAATTAATTTGGGTAACAGGTCAATTTTTAACAGTTTGAGAGAGAACAAACCAATAACGATGACCGTCAGTGCCAGCATTGAGACGGCAATGGGGCGTCGGATTGACCATGAAGCCAGGCCACCGGTCCTGAAACGGCGTTTCATGTATTCACCTGTAGTATTGAATACACCATCAGGATTTTGTTACCGTCACAGTTTTATTGTGTTTTAAACCAAAGAAACCTTTGGTGATGACCAGATCGCCCCGTGTTAAACCTTCAACGACCTCAATATATTCACCCGTTTGCAGACCGGTACTAATAGCAACGTGTTTAGCCTGCTGATTTTCAACTACGAAAACATAGGGTCCGCGATTGTCATGGCGCAGAGCATCAAAAGGCATCATCAACCGGGCCTGTTGTTGTGTACTTAAGCTCACGCGGGCGAGTTGACCTGGTAAAGCTTGATTCGGCACGGGCTTTAGCACTACTTCGACAATGCCACGGCGGGTATTACTATCGATAGTAGGGTGGGTACGAACCACCTCACCATTAAAGCTTTGATCCGGCAGTGCATCGATACGGATGCTAACGGCATCCCCGGGCTTAATCAGCGGTAGGAGAAGCTCTGATATAAAGAGACGGATTTTCAGACTGGACGTATCAATTAAAGACAGAATATGACTGTGCAAAGGTACCACATCACCGGGCTCGGCCTGGCGAAGGCTGATGATACCGTCAAAAGGCGCCTGGATACGGGTATGGGCGAGTCGAGTCTTCTGTAGATTAAGTTCGGCTTCGGCAATATCGACTGCAGTTTTCGCCTTGGCAATTTCGTCTTCCGAGGCCAATTTTCTGGGAATCAGGTTTTGTAGACGTTTGAGATCCAGCTGAGCCTGTTTCAAGGTAGCTTTGGCCTTGTTTAAGTCGGCTTTTATCAGGGCGTTATCCAGCGTTGCCAGAGTGGTGCCTTTGGTTACTCGCTGGCCCTCATAAAAAGGCAGGCTTGTGAGTATGCTCTGTTCCTGATTAAAAATTTTAACGGTACGTATGGCTTCTAGAGTGCCAGGCAATGTCTTTTGTATACTGACCTGTTGAATATCAACACGGGCGGTTTCAACCAGGTGAGGAGTTGGTTTGCGTTGTTGTGTAGCCGTTTTATCATCAGAGCATGCGCTCAGGCTAAGCAGAATGAGTAGTAGGCTAAATGCCCGGACAAATTGAGTCTGAATCATCGGCTGGTTGGTTTGGAAATTTTTATTGAGTCTATTATTCCATAAACTATGTTGCAATGAACGTCTAAGATTTATACTTTACTGCCTTTTTAATCATCAAGCCAACAGAATGCAGACTAATTTCCGCCCCACGGAGGCGCCCCATAGTGAGCGCAATGATGTTCAGAACCTTAAACGCATGTTGCCTTTTTTATGGAGTTACAAAGGCCGGGTGCTGATTGCGCTGGCGTCATTGATGCTAGCCAAGTTTGCCACCGTGGGTATTCCGGTTGTTTTAAAGGAAATTGTCGACCAACTCGATGTAAGCCTTACCAGTCTCGACAGTATCCCGGTGGAATTGCCGCTGTTTCTGTTGCTGGGATATGGTGCCTTGCGCTTGATGAATGTGTTATTCAGTGAAATGCGTGATGCAATTTTTGCACGAGTCAGATATCACGCGATGCGTGAAATTTCGACCAAAGTGGTTAAACATTTATATAATCTGTCATTGAGTTTTCATTTAGAACGTCGAACCGGTGGTATATCCCGTGATCTGGAACGGGGTTCGCGTAGCTTGTCATCCATTCTCAATTATCTAACTTTTAATATAATCCCGACTCTGACCGAATTCCTGTTGGTGGCAGTGATCCTGTTTAGCCAATATGATGCGCATTTTGCCCTCATCACCTTTGGAACGGTTGTGGTGTATCTGGCTTATACCATGGCGGTAACCGAGTGGCGGATGCATTTTCGTCATGAGATGAATGCTTATGATTCGCAGGCTAATTCTCAGGCTGTGGATGGTTTGATTAACTATGAAACGGTGAAATATTTTAATAATGAGCAGTATGAGCTGGAGCGGTATGATCAAACCCTGGGCGGCTGGGAAGACTCAGCGGTAAAAAGCACTAGCTCGATGGCGCTGCTGAATTTTGGCCAGGGTGCAATTATCGCGGTGGGTGTCACCATTGTGATGATTTATGCGGCCCAGGGTGTGGTTGATCAGAGTATGAGCCTGGGTGATCTGGTACTGGTAAATACCATGATGCTGCAACTGTTTATTCCCCTGGGCTTTCTCGGCATTATTTACCGCTCCATGAAGCATGCTCTGGCGGATATGGACCTGATGTTTAAACTGCTCGACAAGTCACCGGAGATTCAGGACAGAAGTGATGCCAGTGAGCTGCAGGTCAGTGAGGCCTGGGTGAAATTCGATCATGTGAATTTTTCATACAATCCTGAGCGACAAATC
>JBFFSQ010000015.1:0-29094 GCA_041572275.1 Gammaproteobacteria bacterium | reverse complement strand
TTACTTAAACCATTTGAGATCATATAAATCATCACGACGGTCTTTTAAATTGGTCACCGAACCCTCATGCCTGAGCTGAGTCAGCTTATCCAGATCCAGATCGGCAATGATAGCCATTTCTGTATTGGGTGTACTCTCAGTAATAATGGCATCATGGGGAAATGCAAAGTCCGAGGGTGAATAGACTGCTGACTGTGCGTACTGAATATCCACATTATCAACCTGTGGCAGATTACCAACACTGCCACCAATCGCGACATAACATTCATTCTCTATGGCACGAGCCTGTGCACAACGTTGTACGCGTAAGAAACCATTTTTGGTATCCGTCCAGAAAGGTACAAACAAAATATCCATATTCTGTTTTGCCAGTAATCGTGATAGTTCAGGGAACTCAATATCGTAACAAATGAGAATTCCGATACGACCGGCATCCGTCTCAAATACCTGCAGACTATCACCGCCCTCTATAACCCAATCGCGACGTTCATGGGGTGTTATGTGTATTTTTGGCTGAACATCGATGGTGCCATCACGACGACACAAATAGGCATTATTGTAGAGAATATCGCCTTCCATGACAGGGATACTGCCTGCTATGATGTTGATATTATACGTCACCGCAAACTGTGATAACGACTCAATACTCCGTTCAGCAAAGGTCGACAGAAAACGTATCGCATCAAACTGGTTCGTCTGGTCGCCCATACCCATCAGCGGTGCATTGAAAAATTCTGGAAACAGTACAAAATCGGCCTGATAGTCTGCCATGGAATCTACGAAATATTCCACCTGACTCAACCAGGCCTCGAAAGAATCTGTCAGACGCATTTGCCATTGCAAGATGCCTACGCGCACTACAGTTTTGCGGATCTGTGAAACACCCAAACCTTCCGGTTCATAAAGGATATTGTTCCATTCCAGCAATGTGGCATAACCCATCGATTTCTTATCTTCTGGCAGATAACCTTTCAACAGACGTTTCACTTCAAAGTCATTTGCCAGTTGAAAACTCAAAATGGGGTCGTGAATTTCTCTATGCCTTACTGCGTCAATGTACTCGGTAGGTGTCAGATTTTCTGCATGGTCATGATATTTAATAATACGACCACCCGCCAGAATGGCCCTAAGGTTGAGATTACGGCACAATTCTTTACGTGCATCGTAGAGACGGCGCCCCAACCGCAGCCCCCGGTAATCCTGATCAACAAAAATATCCATACCATAGAGAGCATCGCCCTCAGGGTCATGTTGGAGATGATCTCGTCGACTGATCAGATCTTCATACGTATGTTGGCGACTGAACCGATCGTAACTACACTTCACTGTCAGCGCTACAGCGACAATCCTGTCATTATCCTCAATCGCAATTTGTCCCTCAGGAAAGTTCCTGATCAGCTCCAGTAGTGATTCTTTTGACCATGCGCCACCAATATCCTGATATATGATGTCCATCAGCTGGGCAATCTGAGGATAGTCCTGGTCTTTGAGGTTGCGAAGAACAAGGTGTAAGTCAGTGGGTGTTTCAATGCTCATAGGCCGCATTATAGCCTATCCCTCATCTATACATAAGAGAGTCTAATCACTCACCTGAACATGGCTTTAAACAGCCGGGCTAAACCTGAGAAATGTGAACTGACACCTGATAAAATCTACACTTCCTGTTAGATTTTTATCAAAATATTTATATTTGCCTATGGAATCAGGCCAATCAACAATAACAAGCTGTTATAAATGGAATGAGATAGTTTTATTATGCCTTATACACTAAAGTGGGAACCCCAGGGTGTCTACTGGGAATACTCAGGTGAGGTCTCTGGCAAAGAGATTATTGAAGCCAGTACGGCCATTTACGGCGATCCACGTTTTGATGAGCTGAAATACAAGTTGGTGAATTTTTTGAATATAACCAATCTTGATGTTCAGAAAATAGATATTGATATCATCGCATCTCAACATAAGGCTGCGGCTCTATCGAACCCCAGGATCAAAACAGCCATAGTCATTAGTAAACCCTCTGCTTTACTGGATGCATTTATCGACAGGATGCTCCATTCATCCTGGGAAGTGAAAGCCTTCGACTCACTGGCTGAAGCCCAAACCTGGGTCGCTCTATAATCCATTCCACAATATCTGGGAAAGCTGATTGACTCTTGCTATGCAGCAGACTCAAAGCTCTATTTCAGCTAAAGTACAACTGCCTGTCTACCAGTACGACTTAACCATCATGATCCGTTCTGATCATTTTGCTTCTCGGTAGTTGTGGTCGTATCTTTCTGTGATAGTCGGCGATGATCAAAATAACGCAAGGCACTGGCAGAACCAACGACGAACAGAATCACCAGCACCAGTAATACCCAGAAAATTGTCATACTTTCACCTCAGCAATGACTTTATCGTAATCATGACGTTTAGAAATGGCACCATTAAACAAAAACACATCAAGCAATTTCTCATAGACCTGCTTTGAAATCACAGGATCAGTTTGCCAGCAACCTAACTGTTGGTAAGTCGCTACTGTCTCCGTCAGTACACTTCGATCGATATTTGGAAAAAAACCTGCAGCCAGCTCAGAGCTGGCGATTTCATCTGCCGGTGCCTGGGCAATATACAGCAAGGCCTGCTGATAAGCTCGCATAAATGCCTGCGCCTCATCCGTTTGCAACCATTCTCGGGAGGCACATAAACTGCTGAATGCGACTGGACCAACAGCATCGCCCACGGCAGCCACTACATGACCAATACCATCGTGATGCAATTGTTGAGGCGCTGGTCCCTGCTGGTGGACATAATCGGCCTGTCCACTGCGGAATGCCTTATCAATTGCATCCACATCACCAGCATCGATAACCTCCAGCTCATTTAGTGCAATGCCCTGTTGATGCAGACCATATTTCAACATTGCTAACGGTTGAAAAAAATGATCAACCAGCACTTGCTTACCTTTGAGTTTAGCCCAGTTAAATGCCTCATCAGGTTCTCGTGCAGCTATAAAAAAACCATCCCGTGAATTAATCTGGGCAAAGTGAACAATATCAATCTCATGGCCCTGCTCCAGTTCAGCAAAACTGGTGGCAACCGCCGACTGTGCCAACTGACAACTACCACGATGAATATTATCAACTACGGTATTGTCTGGCGTTGCCAGCTGATAATCATAATCCAGCCCTTCTGCCTTTAAAAAACCACCAGCCATGGTCATCAATAATGGACTGTAGAATGCGGAATGGCGCAAAGCCATAATCTTAAGTTGTGACATTATTTTTCCTGTTTAAGAATACTTTAACTCATTCACTTGTCTCGATAATCCCAACATTCTGAGACTGGCTGAGCCATCAAGCTGAATCAATTCAAACTATGATCATTTCACTCACTTCCTTATCATAATTATAATCATGCGATTATTAAACCCATTGCGGGCAATGTCTCAAATAGAATATAACACTTCTCATATAAAATCAGTGCACTGGCCCAACACTGGCTCAAATTACTGGATGACTCACTGTCCGATTAAACACCCCATAAAAAAAGCCCTGAACAAAATTCAGGGCTTTGAAATCCATAGACTTATTTTTTCATTCCTTTGCCGGTTTATTATTCTCTCATTCTGGCTGTCAACTGAGTAAGAACTCAAGTTCTCAGCAAAATTGATCGCCGCAGATAATTAATCGTGTTGGCGACGGTTTTTGCTTATAGCCCAGGTTGCATCACCATCTTCCGCTTCCGAATGCTGTACATTCACATACAGTGTTTTCGGATCTAATGGGCTAAAGTAAATGCCAGTACCTTCTGCACCTGGATCGGTTAATGATGCAAATAATTCAACAGAGTTAGATGCACCATAGGCATTGGTCCGCGTTGATGCCACCCAGATATCCGAAGGTTTGTTATCTTCAATCATCATCAATTTGCCATCAGGTGTTTCAGCCAGATTATCAACACTGTCAAAACCGGTCTGGAAATTGTCATCACCCGGCTTACCGATCTCAACGTCAACATTCAAATCTGCTTTCACGAAGTTGCTGACCTTCATGGTATCCAGATTGATTGAAAGTACACGACCCTCGTACATTTCCTTACCCGTTTCATCACGTGGACCTTCAGTCACAGCGACATACAGTGTATCGCCAATAATTTCCAGATCCTCTGGACGCTGGTAGCTTTGACCACCGGCTGCCGTGCCTGATTCACGTGCGGTCAGTGGATCAATAGGACCCACCCATTCACCCTGACCTGTACCATCTGGACCGGTAACTTTTAATACATATAACGCGCCAGAAGATAGATCACCGTAGCTGTCGGGTACAAATTTGTAGATACCACCACCACAGGGAACCACACCATTACAGCCTACAGAGCGACCACGGTACTCGTCCACCACATAGACATTGCCTTCGCTATCCAGATCAATACCTTCATGAGCCAGACGACCCACAGCTGGACGATCGATCACTTCAGCAGCAGACATCATGTCTTCATTCAAAACAATTTCAAAAAAACGACCACCGGTTTTTTCTTCGGCCATGACAACCGTACCCCATGGCGTCCAGCGAATACCATCCAGTGCATCATAACTGGGATCCTGAACTAGAAGTTTAGTCTCGCCCGTTTCCAGATCCACCACTGAAACGGCACCACCTTCCGGCTGGTTTGATGGATACCGCAGTTCATGTGTACGGTAGAGAAAACGACCGGCCATATCGCCTGTCTCATTAACAGTGTTCATATCGTGCCAGTCATCACGACCACCATCAAAAATATTCAGTGCAGTTTCATCTGCAACAACTGTTTGTGTAAAACCTTTAGGTAATTTCCAGGGGGCAGCAGGATTCCAGTCTGCAGCATCTGCAGATGAATCAATAGGTTTAAAACCAAAATACGATGAATGATGGTTTCCCGCATAGGCGGCAGCTGAAGCGGCTAATGCAATTGAAGCAACTAAAACCGTTTTCTTCATTTTAATCTCCACTCTAATGAGTTTTTTGAAGCAACATATAAAGTATATTGAGGAGACGGCATAGTGCAGTGAAAGAGTGACAGATCTATTACGCGCAGATGAATGAATTATGTCATCAGTTGGCAGATTGATTATGAAATTTTATTCAAGCTAATATTCCAGTAATTGTGCAATCTCATCATGATGTTTCTCAACAGCCCAATCATAGGCTGTTTTACCTGAACCATCCCTGTGCCCGGTATCGGCACCCTGATCAATCAACAACTGGACCATATCCAGGCGCCCTTCTTTAGCCGCCCAGATCATAGCTGTCCAGCCCATTGTCGAGTCCTGAACATTTCGATCTATGCCCTGCTCCAGCAAATAACGCATGACATCAATCTGGTAAGTAATAGCGCTTGCGATAAGGGCATCATATCCCTCTTTATCGACGGCATTTATATTAGCGCCAGCGCCAAGCAGATGTTTAACAACACTGATATGACCATTCTGTGCGGCTCGCATAAACGGTGTCCAACGACAATCATCCAGAGCATCAACTTGACTACCCTGAGCCAGCAAAGCCTCTACTTTAATTAGTTGTCCCTGCTCAGCGGCAAGATACAGGGCAGTACGTCCACGGGCATCCCGATGCTCGATATCGGAAGGTAGTATTAGGTAGACACAGAAAACTAGCAGTGCCAATAGCAGATAAAATGCATAGGGATGGCGATAGATCATCATCAGTAGATATGTTCTGAGACTGTATAAATACTTACCGAGTCCCATCACTTATATGCCTTAGAACAGCACATCGTCTTCGACACAGCTCCAGCGTGGGTATTTTTGCATCACCTCTGTAAACAAAGGCCAGTCCAACATGTCATCCAGCCAGTTCCGTAGTGCCTGATAGTCACTGTCATCAAACCAGCGCCGATCGACAGAAGCAAACTGACGAATAAACGGAAAGATAGCAACATCAGCTACACTCAGTTGTTCGCCAAGTAGATAGCGATATTGTGATAGCTGATGATCCAGTCGTTGCAGAAAAACCTCAGCCTGCTGACGATAAAACTCAGCTGAGTGTTCTGGAAAACGGTCCGCATATTTATAGTGATCCAGATACTGCTTGAATGAGCCATCATTCACATCTATCAGCTCATTAGCCTGCTGCCGGCAATCAGGATCCAGCAGTTGCCAGTGATCAGGGTCATAACGAGACAGCGCCCAGGACATTATGTCACGACTTTCATCAATCACCTGTCCGTCAGGAAAGACCAGTACCGGTACTGTCCCTTTAGGTGAACAGGCCAGCATCTCTGCCGGTTTATCAGCTAACATCACTTCACGCAATAAAACAGATTGACCTGCATACTTTATGGCCATGCGCGCTCGAATTGCATATGGGCAGCGTCGAAAAGAATACAATACCGGATACATTAAACGACGAGAGTCTCTGGCTCGATGAAGAATTCATCATTGAACCGTGAATCCATACTGAAATCAATGATCACAGACACATAACTGTTCCAACCCTGAAACGTTCTTTTAAGCCACAAAGCCCTGTATCATTAGATAGCTTTGATAATTTCCCAACCACCCAGGTTTGCGAGCTCTTGTATGTTATCGGTACGAACACTGTTCATCATAATCTGTTTCCTAGGCCAGTCAGTTGCTGCCAGCCCACGCTGGATCGCAAATGACACTGAGATACCAGAATCACTCGTACCATCAGAAGAGCTCGTCGATGACATCCGTAAGATTATCTGTCGCGCCAGTATTAACGGTCGTATCCACTATGGTGTAGTCCATCAGCAACAATGCCATCTCGACATCGATAATTTAACGATTATCCGCGAAGACTATGATGTATTGGTGGATGAAGATGTCAGACTACAGGCTTATCTGCCCACCTATGTTGTCTATGTACCAGAAACTGATACCGATGATACCCAACTCGAGGTACATTATTCATTCAAATACCGGCTCAGCGATGAACGCCTGATCCACAGCATCAAGCATAATAACGAGCTTTATCTATCCTATACCGGTAAATTCGACTTCTACTGGACACCCGGTGGTGCATCCAGAGAGTCCTCTCCGGTCATCAACCGTTTAAATAACCCGGAACTGCATTACCAGGTCAACCTAAAACCCAAATTCAGCCCAGGGCTTTTCGTACACCGCAGTATTGATTTCGCCCTGGGTCATGAATCAAATGGCCAGTCTATCGACAACCTGGCCAGCTTCAATGACCAGGGAGTCTACGCCCTTGATTATGTCAGTCGAGGCTGGGACTACCTGTCTCTCAACTACCAGTTTGAAGTGAATAACAAGGAAGACTGTCGTTACGTCGAATGGTCCTGTATCAGTGGTGAACTCTATCTACGCTCATTTTTTGAAGACGGCCCTTTCCAGGGTGAAATCGAAGATGAGATATTCTGGGACCCGACGGTGTCGGCCCGCATAGAGGACTATGATGGCTTACGCCTGACCCTTGGCAAAGAGCACTCATCAGGTATCAACAATTTTCCCACCCGGGGTTTCTGGCTTACTTACCGCACAGGTATTGCCAATACCGGTGATAACAATAGCTTCACCCTGAACCTTAGAAAGGAAGTATCCTTTTTTGGCATCAAACTGCCCTTATACCTGAAATATTTTAATGGATATGGCAGTGAGCTTGTGAGCTACCATCGCAAGGATAAAATTCTCATGCTGGGCTTGCAGCTCAGGTAAAACAAGGGCCATCTTATGTTTGATACAGTTAACATTTTTACAGCTATCTCAAATCGCCCGAAAACAAGTTGATGAATATCAATTCACGGTCTTCGGAATCAAGCTAAGTTAAACATTCTTAATAACTAGATTTACATAGATATTTCTCGGGGATTTTGCAAGTATGGTCGATCACAATCCTGGCTGCATGGGACAGTATGATTTCGACAAAATCGTGTATTTCGCTCGTAAACGCTTTATCGATGGCTTCAGCACCATCGAATTAATGGAGCAGGCTCGATCACAGCAGGAGAAGGAAGAAATTGCATTCGTTGCCATGCTTGATCTGGACGATGAAACGGTCAAAGAACTGGAACTTAGCTGTAAGTTTGAAGGCGTCTGCGAAATCACCCATTGTCGAGAGTTACTAAAACAACTGATTGAAGACGACCTAGAAGACAGACAGTTAGCCCTGGTCTAAGTCAATAATTTAAAATTCAAATCTTCTTTGATAATTTAACTGCCATCTTTAAATAACTTAGCCGATCCCGCACCGCAGGCAATTACCGTACGCATAGCTGAATCGAGTTTTATATCGGGACACAATATCACCTGTGATTCGGGCACATGGAATATATTACCCGAGGTCGGATTTGGGCCAGTAGGCATAAAAATAGTATAGGTGCCGTCACTATGATGATCCGTTACCAGGGCTGTCACTTCAGTTGGACATGCTTCACCAAATAAACGCACGCGGGCGACCATTCCATTGGAAAATGGCGAATTTTCAGATTTACCGAAGACCTGTACAACGACTTCTTTTACCATACGATAACCTGGTGCCATATGATGTAAAATGTCATCAAAAATTCGATGCAGCAGATTACCCAGTTTGGTCCTCACCACAACACCCACCACAAAACAAAGCAGCAGAATGATGCCAATCACCATAATATCGGCCACCCATTCTGACACTGGGTAGATTCGTGAAGCCAGATCGGTCAACGGCTGAATCAGATCCGTCACCATTTTAAATAGCCACTTGAAGAAAAAACCAAGTATGGCGATCGGAAGCATGACGACCAGGCCGCCAAATAATGAGTTTTTAATGAAATTTTTCATGTTTTTTTCTTATCCAGTGCTAACTTCTGTGTAAAACTGGTAATCAGTTACTTTCGGCTTGATCTTGTCTGTTACGACTTAAACGCTCTTTCAAACCCTCACAGGGATCTTTTCGATCAAAGCGCGGGGTGAACCAGACATAGTCAAACGGCAGTGATTCATCATCCCAGCGCTGGTAATAATCAGCCACACGGTCATTGTCATTGGCAACCTCAATAAACCCCACGGATAATGTCCGATTGGTCTTGTCACGTGTACGTAGATACAATGGTACACCACGATCATTACGTGCGTGGCCGCTACCGGCTATTAGCACCCGAATGTCAGCATCACTGGTTAACAGACTCAGCGCCATACGCGAGTCGCGTACACGCTGTGTCAGCATCATCGGCGCAATCATAGCCTCATGTATAACATTGCAATGACCCACTACGATTTCTTCTTCCATGGATTGACGCTGACGATCAGTTAACGTCACCTCACTCATCAGCTGTCGCACGTCAACGGGGATAGATTCCCCACCATCCTTAAAAATCTTGCGTATTGTTTTGTAACTTAAGTTCGCCGCATGTATACCATAACCGGCTTTAAGCGTTTGCTCAAAAATGATGCGATACATGTGCTGGTAATCCCATCCTGCTTGTTTCGTATTGAGTGCTTCAATCAGTTGGGCTGTTGATTGAATCTGGGCGAGATCAAACTGTTGGGCCTGAAGATCATCGATCATTTCAAAGTGTACACTAGCATTCTGCTTAGACTGGTATAAAGCCAAAATAATATCAGCCTGATGCTGATGGTGACTGATATTATCGTGACTCTCACCCAATAACAGGTAACGGCTTTTAGCCAGTTGCACGAGCAGGTCACCTTTTTCAATAAAGGCGCTCTGTTTCACGTCCCAGATTTTATTAGCTAATGAATGATCTTGCAGCACCAGTTTTTCACTATCGTTTGAATCGCGACCATTAACACAGGCCGTGAGCACAAACAGGCTAGCAACTGTAGTGAGAGTGCTCAGCCAATGTCGAGCGGCTAATTTCATCTATTTAATCCTATACTGTCTTTATTCAACGATTAGGGATTCTGGCAGTCAGTTGGACGATAATCATTTGGCAGAGTTCCCTGCATACAATTCCATACCAGTTTTCCACGCATCATTTTGGGTTCGAATATAATCGTATAGGAACCAGGCGGAGTCAGTACATCGGAGCGAAGTGTCACTGTAAACAAAGCGTTTTCGCCAATAACAATGGACTCAATGATTTCATTACTGATGTGTTTTGGCAGATTGGCATCAATATTCTGGTTAGGAAAGAAATTATTGCTCTGAATAAACTGGGTAATACTATTACGTATTTCAAATGCCAGGTTTAAACCTTCAAGCACCTGCTGTTTGTGTTGATATTGCTTATAAAAAGGCCAGGCAGCATAGATCATTGCCGACAACACAATCATGACAAGCAATACTTTGCCACCCCGTTTAATTAACTTGGAATTCAATGTTCGTCGTTTAGCGGCGGGATCATAACCACAATGATGACATAGCGTAGTCTTTGCATCACGAATGGTGCCACATTCGGGGCAATAGGCCTGCTCAGAAAAGTTATCCAGTACTTTCAGCTCTTCTGTCTGTTTGTACTGTTTGGCCACATCCACATGACCAACACGTCCCAGCGCATGATCAAGACCCGAAGTTTGGGGCTTTCGGCTCAGGTTTTTTTCATCCATCTTCTTTACCGACTCAACGATGACTGGTAGATCCAGATCATCCTCTGCTGCTGTATTTACAATCTGACTTTGCGCGCCGGTCTTACTGATAGCTAATTGATATTTTTTTGCTGTGGCTTCATCAATATCCTGTTTAATGACTGTTTCATTCTTGCTAAACAGATGAGTGGCTTTGTCTTCAGTCACCTTGAATAGCAGTGCCAGCTTTTTAATAACATCCGTTCGATCAATATCCTGCTCTAACCGGTTACTGAGTATGACTTTATAGGTATTCTTTTTCGTCATTGTCGCTTAGCTCGTTTTAAGTATTCATCATTCACGTGACACACTAGGGTCTGTTATACCAGAAACCGCAAAATCGTTTAAACCTTACCAGGAAGGGAAACAAAGATAACATAATCACCAATAGCAACTGCCTGGAGGTACTAAACCATTGCAGCTTACGCCCCGATGATACAACAGGAGCCTGATCAAAAATACAAAAGCACTGACCATTTCGTTTGGCCATCTTACGCAAGGCACGGGACATCCAGATTTCCTCACTGGCATACACCGACTCACTAAAACCGCCAATGACCTCAAAATCCTCCCGCAGACAGAATATAAAACAGCCCGCAGCCAGGCCCAGCTTTACAGATAACCTATTCCATAGATCAAGCCCCATGCGAGCGGGCTTCGACATATCGCAGTCAACATCTACTATCGAGCCACCAGCACGACACGTTCCTTCAGACAAGTGATGCAACACCTCGACTAACAGTGCTGAGGATATCAGTGTATCTGCATCAATAAATATCAGATAACGCCCGTGAGCAGCCGCCGCTCCTGAGTTGCGTGCACGTGAAATCTGGTTATGCGGTTCAAACACCACCTGTGCTCCGAGCGATTCAGCAACGTCGGCCGTATCATCGCTGGAATTATTGTTGCAGACAATAACTTCTCCAGTCATAGGCACATCAGTCATGGCCTGATGAATAGCAGCCAGGGTTTGAGGCAACCAGGGTGCTTCGTTATATGCGGGAATAATAATTGAATAATCAATTGCCATAGAACGCTACACTAACCTTTACAACGAAAACTTGGCATAAGTTGAGGGGTCCATATCAGCCACTTCAACAGTCATGACCTGCGCTGGCCAGCCCTGGTCTCGTATCGCCTGTAAAACAGAGTCACTGAGTGCTTTTTTCTGTACCTGATCTCGACCCGACTTAATACGTAATTGAGCATGAATGAACGGCGCATTGGTACCGCCGGTAAGATAATAATCAACCGCTATGGCCCGAGTCTTGATATGACTCTCAATAAACAAACCACTCGCCATGGCCGCTTGATGGACTGATTTCAGCATCAGAGGAATCTGGTCCTCACGGGCCAGCTCACGGGAAAACTCAATAATCAAATTAGGCATAAAATCTCCTCTCTCAATAATGCCACTCTACAATCCATCAAATAGTCATATTAGCAGAAAAGCAAGATATGCTTGCACAGCAACATTTGATTAAGCATCCTGAATTAACATGACGACCAATGACTCCACGTCTATTCAATTACCAGGATCGTTTATTCACAGCTCTGTATATGCGAAAATCCCGCTATGAAATATTCCGGCAACATACAAAAAATGCTCACTCGTCTCGAAGAGACCGTGCAATATCAATTACCCATAGGCAACAACCAGGTTGATATGAATGCCCTGATCGGCCAGCCGATCAGCCTGCACCATAGCGGCGTTATCAACTGTATCGCCTGTGGCCGAGCAACTAAAAAAAGCTTTAGTCAGGGCTACTGTTACCCTTGTTTTCAATCCCTGGCACAATGCGATAGCTGTATCATCAAACCTGAACTTTGCCATTACGCTGATGGCAGTTGCCGTGAGCCGGAGTGGGGTAAGCGGAATTGTTTCATTGATCACTATGTCTATCTGGCCAACTCATCCAGTATCAAAGTCGGTATTACTCGCGGCACCCAGATCCCAACCCGCTGGATGGACCAGGGTGCAGTACAGGCACTGCCGATCTTCCGGGTCAAAGATCGACTCACATCTGGCCTGGTCGAGGTAATCATCAAAAACCATGTCACAGACAAAACCAGCTGGCAACGCATGCTCAAAGGCAGACCGGATACTGTGAATTTAGCTGCTAGACGAGATGAGCTGTTTTCCAGTTGTGAACAAGAACTCAAGGCAGTGATACAGCAACAAGGTGGTGATGCCATTCACTATTTACACAATGAACAGCCCGTTGATATTCACTACCCTGTGGAGACATACCCAGTCAAGGTCAAATCCTTTAACTTTGACAAAAGCCCGAACGTAAGCGGCACATTACAGGGCATTAAAGGTCAGTATTTAATTCTTGATACCGGTGTGTTGAATATTCGCAAGTTTGGTGGCTATGACATTACGCTAGAGACCAACGACTAATCCTCTGTACTGATATTGCTTTCAGCTGCAGACACAATTGCGTCCTTTTTTCTTAGCTCGGTACAACGCCTTATCAGCTGATTTCATCACATCCCAGGGAGAACCACTATCCTTACTGGAATCAGCGACGCCAATCGAAACTGTCACCGTTACGGTTTTATTTCTTGTCTGAGCTGATTTACGCTCATGCTGTCGTCGATCTTCACGATTGATCACAAAAGGCGAATTTGCAATGATTTCACGTAACTGTTGCAGATGAGGCAATGCCTGTTCACGATCTTTGCCATTGAATACCAACGTAAATTCCTCACCACCATAACGATAGGCACTACCCGAACCGGTCACCTTCCCAAGCTTGCCGGCAATCATACGCAAAACAGCATCACCGGTATCATGACCATAGGTATCATTAAATTTCTTAAAGTGATCAACATCGACCATTGCCACTGTGTACAAACCACCAATTTTCTGGAACTTTTCACGCAATGCTCGACGTGCCGGTAATTCAGTCAACTCATCGAGATAAGCCATGCGCCATGATTCCTGCATTACTGCATATAAACACATTAAAAATGCAGCACTACTGAAAACACTGACACCGGCATTGAAAGCCCCAATATGTAATTCAGCCAATAGCATGACAAAAATGCCCAGACCAGCCGCCCGATGCGTTGATGGTTGGAGAAAGCTGAGCACCAGCAGGTAAATGAAAACAACCGTTGAAACAATAAGTGCGGTTTGTGGTAACGGTGTCCAATCGAAATATCGTGACGGTAACCAGTCGTTTAGAATCAGATCTGCTACCCACATTGGTGTTGTGAGCTTGAGTAGAACCATCATAACAATGGCAACCAAAAGAATGATATAACCGGGCAACGCACGCACAGTAAAAATACCACGTTCGGGTAAAACCGTGATCAACCACATTAATACCGGCATTAGCACTGTGTAAACACCGTAACTCAGTTGCTGAGCAACACCAACCTGACTGAGCACCAGATAGGTCATAATCAGCAATAACACATAAAAAAACAAACGACTGCGGCTAAAATGAATAGACAGGCCCGATACCAGCAGTACCAGTAGAAAAGGCAGAAAAACAATTGCATTCCTGATAGCTGAAGACAATTGATCGAAGTGTCTAAATACAAAAATTGCCAGAAATACCAGGAATAGAACAGGGGCTAGACTTTTTATTGCTTTCATTAAATTTCAGTACCATCAGACGAAAATCTATTTTACTGTATACACTGCAAATTGTCTGATGAGGTGGAGAAAATTCTTCTATAAAATATAATGGCTAACGCTTAGCGCATTTACCTGTCGATTAACAGGCAAATGCATGTGCAAAGTGTTTATTTTTTAACCATTTATATATAAAATACCATTTTCATAACCCACAACACTGGTAAACAACATGGCTGTAAAAAAACGCGCAAAGAAAAAGGCAGTAAAAAAATCTGATCCACTAGCTTCTTTAAAACAGAAACTTGTTGATATCAAAGCAAACTTACAAGCAACCAAAGCCCAGACTAAAGAAACAGCAAAACGTATAGATGCTTTTATGAAAGAAAACCTGAGTGTTAAAGCACCTGCACCAGCTACAAAGAAAAAAGCAGTGAAACGTAGAAAAAAACGTGTTGCTAAGAAAAAATAATTAAAAAAGGGACTTTCGAGTCCCTTTTTTTTGCTATTTACGACAGTGCTATACCAGAAAACACCTAAAATATAGCCCGTTCACCAGTCATCGTCGACGTGTTGACGGTTTAGCATGATCAAGATCAGCCTGTACCTGCTCCCTACTCCTTTCATACACGATTTCACGCCCCATCACATTACCTGAGTACGCCATTCCATTATGTGTCGGATGTAAACTGCATTTGATACTGTGAATACCTTCACCCAGCATCACATCAATTTGATCAACATGTTTCGAATAAACCAGAACGTCAATAATTTGACCATTCTCTGTTGATCTGACCTGAATTGTTTCATCACTCATGTATTCATCATCCTGTTTAATAAAATTGCAGCATATTAATATTGATTATAAGCATCCAATCATAATTTCGTACATCTCATCCTGACTGTTTGCGTCCTGTGTCCACCACAATTGTCTGTATATCTGATGTAATCAGGTCTGCCAGACTACGGTTATTTAATGATCTGCTCAATGCTGATTCCATATCGGTAAATAATTCATCAACCACAGGCTCATGTTTCAAACGATCAAAACCGAGATAATCACTCTCCCCTAATTCGCGTATGGCCAACACAATATCATTTAATGACAAGGTAGCTGGGTCATAGGCTGGTAAATAGCTCGCCGGTGTATCTGTTGTAGCCACTAGTAAATGGGATTCCATTAATTGATTCACCAGCAACTCACAGACATCTATATCCACATTCATATATTTAGCCAGGGTTTCGATGTGCCAGGGAGCCTTATGTTCATGGTAATGCCGAGCAACCAGTACCAGGATTGTCAACGACATGGTTTCACGCATGCGATTACTGAGCCGAACTACTCGTGGACGTAGCGTTCTGAGTGCAGGCTGTTGATGATAAGACGCTATACTGCAACCAATGAGCAATATCAGCCAGTTCATATAGAGCCAGATAAAAAAGATAATCATACTGGCAAAAGCCGAATAAATAGCTGTATATTTTGCTGAGTTAACGATGAATGCGGCGAAAATCCAGCTCGTCGTTTCCCATAACACACCAGCAACCACTGCACCAACCAGTGCAGACTTAAATTTCACTCGAATGTTGGGTATCAAGATATACACAAAGGTGAATGCAGCAATAACCAGCATATAAGGTATGAGATGAGCGAAGAAGCTGATCAACATACCTATGGCTTCGATTTCCATGGCCTCCTGTATCAGGCGCATGTTTAAAACCGATGCTGTCATACCCAGAGCTGAAAACAACAGCACGGGACCGATCAGAATGATACTGAGGTATTCACTGAAACGTTGCGCAAGAGGGCGATGCTGTTCCACACGCCAGGTATAATTAAATGACTTTTCAATTTTCTGTAACAGTGAAACCACTGTATACATCAACAACAAAAGCCCGAGCGAACCCAGCACACCCGCCTTGATATTATCCACAAAACCAATAATACGCTGACTGATCTCGATGCCTTTTTCACCCAGCGGCTGTAACAGGTTAAGCAATAATGGCTCAACCTGATTGTGTACACCAAAGCCCTTGAGGACAGAAAAGCTGACCGCCAGCAGAGGCACCAGAGCCAGTATAGTGGTATAGACCAGGCCCATGGCACGTAACGTAATCATACCTTCCAGCAAGTCTCGGATAATTAGATGACCAATACGCAAACTGGTAATCAGTCGTTGCTGTATGAAAGGTCGCTGATCAGTGGCTGATTTCCAGACATAATTGTAGAAGAGATTTTTAAGCGCCTGGATATCAAATGCTGTATTCATGGCAAATCTGACCTATAAGATGAGTACCTGGCAGAGCATTTCAGAATGACAGCAATCCTTACCCCAGGTGATATTAACAGTTTAACCATCAGCGCCTTAAAATAGCAATCCACCGATATAAGTTGAGCAAACTGGCCAATGAACCTGCTACATAGGTCAAGGCTGCTGCTTTTAAAATTCGCTGGGCATGAGGTGCTTGCACAGGCGTTATATACTCACCCTCAATTAGTATAGGCAAGGCGCGTTTAAAGCTGGCATTCCACTCCACTGGTAGCGTCACCAGATGAACCAGTGTACCAAATGCAATACCAGATAATCCCAAGCCCAGCATCACAGCACCCACAGCCGGTGACCGTGTCACTGCAGCAAACAAAGGCATGGCAATAAGTGCTGCACTGCCAAGCTTTTCAGTTGCCTGTGCCACATAGACCAGAAGATGACGAAAGCGAAACAAGGAGTAACCTGCGGCATGTTGCATGGCATGGCCCACTTCATGAGCAGCAATGGTGATAGCTGTCAGTGATTGCCCATTGTAGTTGTCCGGCGACAGACGTACGACACGCGCTACCGGATCATAATGATCCTGATCAGGTTCTGCCTGTTCTACATTCACATTGGAAATATTTAACTTTTGTAGCAAATGGACCGCCAGCTCAGCACCACTACCGGGGAATAAATCAGCAGGCTGTTTATACTGCTGCAAAACTCTTCGAACCCAAAAACCAGGTAAAAAAAACAGACCTGCGATTAATAATATACTGACGATAATTAGAACTATATGCATAACTTTTCGACTGTAGCTATTGTTATATTGATAGTAGTGAAAATACCCTTGTAACCAGATCAATGTAATCAGTCATAGCATCGATAACTATCTAGTGGATATGTCACACATCATAACCTGAATAACAGACAAAATCGCAGGTTAAGATCACGCCAGAATGACTCCCGCAATTGACAGACCATGCCTCGTAGCTTCTAATAGCCAGACACTCACTAGTTCAGCACTTCCCTTATATCTGCCCATGGAGTAATTCAGTGAATTTGAACGTCAACCGACTACTGCCCTACCTGTTATGTTTCAGCCTGATGACAGCCTGCCAGGATACAAACGAGACTCCAGCTGAGACCAACGTAGCCAGTAACACTCAAACTACTCCTGAAGCTTCTACAGAAATCGCCAGTTATAGCGGAACTGTCATTGAAACCATGTCTGCGGGCGGCTACACCTATGTTCACATTGATACGGGCACAGAAACAGTCTGGGCCGCAGGGCCAACCAGCACGGTACAGGTCGGTGAAGTGCTCAGCATCAGCCAACGTATGCCAATGCGTAACTTTCATAGTAAATCATTAAACCGTGATTTCGATGTGTTGTATTTTGTCGACAAACTGGGAGAGCCGACGAATGCTGCCACCAATATCCAGCAACCTCATAACAAACTGAGCACGCCATCAACAGTCAAGCTGGATATCGATATAGCGCCAATCGATGGCGGTAAAACGATTGCCGAAATCCTGGAACAGAAATCAAGCCTGTCAGATCAGAGCGTCAAGGTACGTGGCAAAATTGTTAAATATACCCGCCAGGTACTGGGTAAAGACTGGATTCATATACGTGATTCCAGTGGCGAGGGAGATCTTACTATCACCACTAACAGCAGGGTGAGTCTTGGCGATGTGGTGGTAGCCGAGGGAGTGATTAAGCTCAATCGTGATTTTGGATTCGGCTATGTATACGATGTCCTGATGGAAGACGCCACAGTCATTGTTGAAATTGTCCAGTAACGGTCAATGCTCTCAACTCATCAATGTGGCTGGTGCTCAGCTAATGCCTCTTCAAGCTTGTTTGACAGCGTTTCATACTCCTCTTCAGACAGGTAATGAGCAGCTTCCTTCAATGCCTGATGAGCAATATCCGCATGCAGTTTGGCACGTCCCGCATCACCTTGGCGTGCATATAAGAGTGCTGAATGTAAATGTGACCAGGCACTCTCCTTCAGTTGATCGCCCATACAGGGGGCTTCATCCCGGTGCACAGGATGGCTCTCAAAATAATCATGCCCTACCTGAGTCACTGAACTAACTACGGGTTGTACTTTCTGTTCTTGAGGCGGTAACTGACTATCGCGCTGAGGTTGATCATCAGTCATTGGCCTGGTGGATATAGTAGACTGCTTTGATGATGACGCGACCAGTGCATCAATCTGCTTATTCAGGGATTTATTAATATGCTGACTACGATGGGGATTCGCGCTTTGATGGTAAGAGTGAATACGTCGGTCCAGGTCCAGCATAAAAAACCGCCTGAACAACTGTTTAAGCGTCTGTAATAAATCGCCGCTCTGATGTTGTTTTTCCATCTGTCTTATCCCTGATTTACAGCCTGTTAATATATAAATATGCACAGCTAAAAAGAATCAATATTGCGCTAAATCAAGTATTTTCCCTAAAAACCACATGCCTACAGCTGATCACTCCAGTACCGGCGTGAACACACCATTTGCATTACTTTTTGACCAAAAAACACCTTATTCACCACAAAAACTGTGTTTTATTTCATTACAAGGTCCCTATACTAACAATTCCTGACTATTTTAGTCGGGAATTGCGAACGATCCGAATTCAACCAACAAACGAGGAAACACTATGACTTTCAATGAGCCCCTGTTGTCAACTCGTGAAGCCGAATCACAAAACAATCAATTTATCATGGGAATCCAGGTCGATGAGCTGGTACGGTTTAATTTCCTGGAACGATCAGCCCAGTATTTTGGTGTTTACTGCGAAAGCGACCCATTCGAAACCACAGCTGACGAACATCTGATCAACTAAACCCTGGACTTTCTATCTGGATGGCTCGGGCAATAAACCAATATGCCTGTCAGCTACGCAATCACAACCCGGCAAAGATTGAATGTCACACCTTAAGACACAATTTGCCCGAGCATCCAGAGCCTATTCTTTGTATATTTAGCCCCCGTGACAAAGATAAAGTGAATACCATGTCTATAGGCCTGATCATCATTGGTGACGAAATCCTGAGCGGACGACGCCAGGACAAACATTTATCCCATGCTATCAAAACCCTGGCAACGCGTGGCCTGGAGCTAGCGTGGGTACGTTACTGTGGTGATGATGACAAGCTGTTAACTCAACAGTTTCGGGAAATTAACACCAGTGGAGACATCTGTTTCAGTTTTGGTGGCATCGGTGCCACCCACGATGACCGTACACGTCAGGCCGTTGCGATGGCACTGAAACAGGCCATCAAACCACACCCTGATGCAATCAGCGAAATCGAAGCACAATTCGGTGAAGAGGCCTACCCCAATCGAATCCTCATGGCCGATATTCCAGAGACGGCACGCATCATACCCAATCCCTATAATCGTATTCCAGGCTTCTCGGTCAATCATATCCATTGTCTACCTGGCTTCCCGGAAATGGCCTGGCCGATGATGGAATGGGTGCTAGATACGCTCTACTCAAATTTAAAGATGGAAAAACCGATTCAGAAAATACTCACACTGGACAATGCCCATGAAAGCAGACTGATTCATCTAATGAGCGACTTTCAGGATCAACACCCCACTGTAAAGCTCTCTAGCCTGCCACGTTTCCTTCCGAATAACCGCCGAGAGCTGGAACTCGGCCTTCGCGGCCTCAAAGCAGACACCGAAACTGCGCTAGATGAGCTTAAAGCCTTGCTGACTCAACATCAGTACACCTTTACGGAAACAGCCTGAGATATCAGTAAATTGACACGATTTCGAAGCCAACCAGACTTATCCAGAAAATATTTATTTACTTTACTATTGCTTTTTTAAGCAAAAAAAGCATAGTTGAATAAGTAAGCTGTCATTCAATGATCTCTGATCGGGAGGTTCATCATGCAAATGGCAACCACACTGGTAAGGTACCTGTCTGAAAACCGCATCGCTTATGACAAAATGCCTCATCGTTATACGTTTTCCAGCCTGAACACAGTACGCTCAACCAAAGTCCCAGGGGATAATATGGCCAAGTCAGTCATTTTAGAAGACGACAAGGGTTATATCATGGCCGTTATTCCAGCCACCAAGCATGTAAAAATCAGGGAACTCAATAAATTACTGGGACGAAATGTCGGTCTGGCTACTGAAGCAGAACTGGGACGGTTGTTTAAAGATTGCGACCTGGGAGCAATCCCCCCCATAGGTCCTGCGTATGGCATGGAAACAATTGTCGATTACAGTCTTGACGACTGTGCCGATGTCTATTTTGAAGCCGGGAACCATGAAGAACTGATACATGTAAATGGTAGTGCATTTCGCAAACTGATGAAAAATACTCAGCATGGCAATATTTGTGTGCATTAATCACTTCTGTATTCATTAACACTGATTGACCTTCCTTCCATGGGAGGTCTTTCGTTCAATGCTGCTTCCTTCCAGCAACTCCATCAGCTTCGGTCGCTAACACATGTTTACGCCTGACATACAATGTCTTGTTCACCGAAGCCACTATCTGATCAGACTCACTGAGCACATCCACCGGAAGATCAAATATGTATTTACCCTCCTGATCAACCGTGTTTTTAATAGACTGAATCTGCTCAGCATTTAAAACAAAATGGGCACGGACCATACCCCGGCCGGGTTTAAGAAATTCAATATGGGCACCCTTATCCCAGACAATATACTCCCGTCCTAAATTATTGATCAGCATCATCATATAAAAGGGATCCGTCATGGCATATATGGAACCACCGAAATGTGTTCCGACATAGTTACGGTTATACCACCGCAGTTTCATCTGAACATGGATTTCCCGGTAATCCGCACTGACATGATCAATCGAAATACCCGCCCCCCAGAATGGAAGCCACAGATTGCCAAGCCGGCGCATGATATGAGGTGGAAGTTTAGTGGAATATTTTCGAAGTAATTGAGCAAGCATGGGGCCTGGTTAACCTCCTTATTGATGAAGGGCGTATTAATCCCTGTGTAATGTGTGAACCCGTTCAATATCCAGACAGTCATCAGTGAACAAATAATAGTCACAAACGATCCACATATAGTACGCAGCTTTCAAATGAAGAGTAAAGTTTATGTTGATGGACTCGACTTGCCCTGGCCTACAAAGCCGCTACGACAGCCTTTCAGCAAGCTGAGCATGGCTCCAGCAAGTAGGCTAATAACATTATTCAGGAAAATATAAAAAAAATGGAACCCTTTACGAGTTAGAGACGTTTTATAAGTCATTGAAACAACATACTTAGGAAATATTTATGATTAAAAAATCTGTATTGATGTCTTCACTTGTTTTTGCTTTTGCCAGCTCAACTGCATTTGCTCATCATCCTGCTGCCGATATTGTAGATCCTGATATCTATGCCATGATCGATGAAAATGTAGCTGATACGCCTCATGCAGACCTGACATTTGATGATATGGGTGGCGGCATGACTGACACCACACCTTCAATGTCAATGAACGGTGCTGAAGACATGGCAGATGCAATTGACACTGAAGCCATGGAGTCAATCGATCTGCTGGAGAATGTTGATACTGCGTCTGGTTTAGATCGCTAAACTGACGTAAGTAGTGAGTGATTAATCACTCAATGTTTTAGACTCCCTTGTTGGGGCAACTGGTCATCGCATCTGGCGATAGCACCGTTGCCCCTTTTTTGTGTATAACCATTGCATCTCCCCCGACTGGACAACACACAAAAACGAACAATTGCATGGTAATTCTACAAAGACAATTTCAACATCAGTGTTGAAAAATGGAACCATTTGATGATGGGAAACGTTTTAATAAACATAGAGCCTTGATCTTTTTAGACTCCCTTTAGGGGCAACTGGACACTGTATCTTTCGATATTCACCGTTGCTCCTTTTTTTTGTCATCAGCCTATTGTGGCCATGATCCACATAACATCAAAACACAGCCATTGTGCTCACTAACATTATCATGGCTATGCTCAACATTTGGTTCAAACTTCCGTCCGGATTGATTGAGGTCAAATATCATTTTCATTCAAGAACTATATACTAAGAAAATTAAATCTGTTCAAAAGAGGATATGAATATGAGTGCAGCCGTTTCGTCCATATTATTTATTGTACTAATGGCATTGGTGGGAATCGTACTAAGTGCTTTCTTCACGAAAAAGACTGTAGGCATATTACTTGGGTTCTGGGTAGTCATTCTGGGTATATCCATGCTGACAGTAATGCTATCACCCGGCGCATCTCTACAAAAAGCTTTAACCGGCACTGATGAGACTGGCCTTTTTATTCTGTATTATGGTTTTATTCTCGGTCTGGCTATTCGTTATATCGCCTTTTCATTCCATCCTTTCCCACTCGATAAAGCCGATTAAAGCCTTGTCGATTACACAATAAAAAGGAGGCAAAATGCCTCCTTTTTTATTGCACTTACTGTAAGTCTCACCATAAACCTGTTGAAGTCAGGTCCAGATTGCTTAAAAACCGTCTTCATACTCCCAGATATCATCTGAGGGTGTCTGTCTTAAGCGAGTGCGGCGAACCAGATCATACTCCCAAATATAACCCCCGTTTTCATCTGGCACCCCTGTTAGGCTGCAGTTCAGCTTGAAATTCGTCGGTTGACCATCGGTCAGCGTGAGGATGCCTATATTCGTTGCCTGATTGATAAATTCAGCCGGATTGTCTTTTGGTATCAGATAAGAACTATAATGACGACTGAATGCCTCAAAAGTCGCAATCACACCCAGACCAATCCCACCCAAAACACCCGGTGCATTATGTAGTGAGCTGCTGGTCAGTTGAAAGACAGATATGGCCTTACCCTGACTTGAAACTAGTTTTTCATGACGACAAAAACCATAGTGGACATCACCTGAAAAAATGGCACAGCTATCAAAGCCACTTTCACGAATCACACTCTGCACTTGTTTGAAGGCCATATCGTCGGCAATCCATGATTCAACATCAAGTGCACGTGCATCTTTATCGTCCTCAGTCAGTGCCAGCTGTGCCCATTCGATACTATTGAAGCCATATACCGGCACAGGTGAAACCAGCAACAATGCATTGTCCTGCTTTATCTCAACGGGGAGACTCTGAATATGATCTGATATTTTAGCCAGATGTTCAGCACGAATCAGTTTTGCCAGCTGCCTGTTGTTATAATCACGTTGTGTACGTGTATCCAGAACAACCGTATAGGGAAAGGTATTGATCGTATAGCCCCAATAGTGGGCCACCAGCGCGGACTCATACCCGTCAAACTTAGTCGATTCATATTCCAATAAATAGTCCTGTACAGGCGTTATGAATCCCGCCTGATCAAAGGCATCGGGCGTGTTGCCCCAACCCTGACATAACCAGTATGCTGCCAGCGCATTCGCTTGCACATGACGGCTAAATACATGATGTCGAAAACAGTTAAAGTTATGTTGATCAAGATTCCAGTCATCACTCACCTCATGATCATCAAAAATCATATAGCTACAAATATTGGCCATTAAACGCCGGGTTTTCCACGCCTGTGTCAGAAACTGACTCACAATCTTGCGCTGCCTTATATAACTATATTTAACTTCGTCTTTTTCAGTAATCAAATCAAACTCATCATCCTCTTCGTCATCGGTGATATTAAAATCATTTTCAACATCAACAAATGTAGGGCAGCTCGCATCGATACCGCCCCAGACAATGCAGTACATAATGAAATATTCAGCAAAACTCAGTAGCTGATTATCTTTATGCTTGGAACTGAAACCTAAACCTGTTTGTGACAACAAATTCTCACGATCATTCAGTTTCAGTGCAGACACTGTAATTGGGAGTGAATCATTAAAGGGTATAGCTTCATCATGACCTATATACGCCTTGATCTGTTGTTTAATAGTCGCCATCAGGGGTGCTGCAACATCATCAGCATAAATCTGGTCTCCAGTCAGAAATAGCAGAGTGGGCCGATTCACCATATCGGATTTAAAACGACTGACCAGGCCATCACCTGTCACCATTCGATCAGGCTGACTTTTTCTGCCTCGCGCAGCATGTGGCTTACGGCAGGAACCCTGAAGAATCGTGCTGTGCTTATCTTTAAGTACAATACCTGGCAAAGACTCACCGGGATAGGTAATTGCTCGCTCACCTTGAGTGAGACCAAAATGACTCAAGTTCTGACCATCAATCCTTAGATCATAATTGAGTAGTTGATCAACCGGATACTCATCCGCTTTGGGAGTTAGCTTAAGCAAATAGACAAAGGCCTTAACACCGGCCTGAATTGGTTGTTGGCTGTCTGCTGTACTAATACCCAACACAGTATCAGTTGCTTGAATGATGACAGCATCAACATCTACCGCCTTCTGATCCAGAACAAACCAGATATTTATTTCATTTTTATTAGCATGCCTTACGGCTGGCCCAGCAATTATTTGCATAAAACCTCCTTTGTTTTTATGTTTTATTCAATTCACTAAATCATGTACTCCATACAGGCCTGCTGATAGAGCTACATGCATATCTGATTCAGACCTCTGACTGATTCCAGTTACTAAATGCTAATACCCAGGTCGACACGTCTGGATAGGCATTGCCACGTGCTTGTAAGTGCTGCCCTAATTCAATCATCAGTTCACGGAACTCACGTATTTCCATTTGCCAAAGCCAGGCATCAATACCCGGATTGTCCGACAATGCCTGATTGGCGATGGAACAGGCACCACCCCACATACGTTTTGAATTCAGATGATGATACAAGACTTTCTCATCTTCATCACAGAGCGCAATAACAGATGCAATCCAGTTGGCACTATCACCTGGATGATTCTGCAATATAGTGTGAATGCGTTGTAATGTACTGTTAATGTTTATCGTCATTGATTCGCATTGACTGAATACGATTAGTAGCATATTCAGACAAATCCTGGCATTTGAGTAACTATAATTCCAGTTTACGTAAGCTACGGTAATAGGTCATCAATGGCATTCCCACCCGTTCTACAAGTGCTTCAGCACGTTGACTTAAGATATCATCATCAAACAGCATCGTGCTCTTACCACAAAACAAAACCCAGTTACCCTTGATCACATTTCCCACATACACATCAGGAAACAATCTCCTGATGCTTTGCATCACAAGGCCATCCTTATCCGGCAGGGTATGAAAATTCAATACCAGCCAGCCCTGTTGAGTTAAAGCCTTATAACAGGATTCGATATAATCCTGTTGTGCCTGTAACTCACTCATACCCTGAGCTTTATACAAATCACTAAAGATAATATCTGTACTGACAGGTTCAACCGCAGCCAAATACTGGCCGGCATCATACCGATAAACTTTCAAGTGCGGCACACGAGGTAAATTAAACCACTCATAAGCCACATCAATCACGGCTTGCCGTAATTCTACGGCCTGAATTGTCATATATGGATAAAAATGGCTCAAGCAATGGGCCAGTCCTCCACCTCCAAGTCCCAGCAGGGTTACATTTTTTGCATCCACGAACAACAAACCCAATAACATAAGCTGTGTGTATTCATGAAAAAGATAATAAGGCTTGCTCATCAAGACACTGCTTTGTTCATAGTACGAATCAAAGCTCAGTACACGCTTAGAACCTCGTTGTAGAACGACAATGAACCCCAGATCATCCTCTACCCGGTAAAGCTCTTTCCCCATCAGGCTGCCAAAACAGGCACGTAGCCCCTGTTGAATTGGTTTCAAATCACTATCTCGATAGGTAGTATTAATGTTAAAAATGACTCGTGAAAAGCCAGTATATTCAAGTAGTCTACACAATCACATGCAATTTCTTATAATTGCCATACCTGTGAAGTGATAATCATAACCAGCATTGAATATCCTCAAAATGCCCTCATGTTATTGATAACCAGTATCTAACACAAACATTCTGAACAGACCACAGCATGATGACAATAGAAGAAGCCATTATTGAACTCCGTAGTGAAGCCCAGGCACTCGAGAATAAACCATGCACTTTATCTCAACTAGCCGAACATAACTACAAAGCAAAAATCAGACGTGATCTGGCTGAGAAACTGGAACGTGCCTTAAAGGAAAATCAGGACCCGGAAACAATATGGGAGCAGCTGTCAGGCACCTGATTATTTGAGATTCGCCATATCTAGCCACCAGCCATAAATGGTGTCAGCGACTGTATGCAGTTGCTCGAGCCGCTCATGCAAGCGCTCAGTAATCTGATCCGGACTCTGCACTGAATGTGACGGCGGAGGCAGACAATCATTATAGCGGGCCAGCCATTCATGTACCATGTATTCGGTCATCTCCAGATGGAACTGCATGGTCAATGTGCGGCCATATAAATAACCCTGATTTTCTATGCCACTGCCTTTAAATAAAGGTATCGCCCCTTCGGGTACTGAGAAAGTATCCTCATGCCACTGAAATGCCTCAAATGTATCGGCTAACGCCAGTACAGGATCTAAATGCAGCTTTGATGTATTCGTCTCAATCCTGTGCCAACCGGTCTCCATATGAGCAGCTCCACATACACGAGCACCGAGTGCCTTACTGATCAATTGGGCCCCAAAACAGACGCCCATTGCCGGTATATCCTTTTCAATAGCTTTCTGAATAAACGTAATTTCATCATCCAGCCAGGCATGATCTTCATAGACACTATGAGGCCCGCCCATAAAAATAAGCCCTGCGATTGTGTCCAGATCCAGTCTTAATAATTCATCCTCAATCGCATGGGTCTTGATATAGGGGATATTCCGCTGATCTAGATAGGTACACAAATAACCGTGAGGTTCACAATTGGCATGGCAAATAATATGAATGAGATGTGTCTGCATATACAACTTTACAGGTCTTTCTAATAACGACTACAGATTGTGTAAGTTTTACATATTATAGATGAATTCTAGTGCTTGTTTTGTGTTCATCCTCACCATAACAACTGGATAAACTCATTTTTAGCCAGGGACAGCGCCTTCAAACTGAACCTGGCCAGACTTAAGTCATTTAAAATGAAAATAACGGCATATCAAAGGCTACAAAAAACAGTATGCGTTTTTCTTCCTGATTCTGTAAAGAGAAGCGCTTACCCTTCTGAAACGCGATACCAATATTTACAGGATAATCTTTTATGCCATATGCAAGACTGATAGAAGGTGCAACGATTTCATCCAGTTCGACACCTTCTTCTACACCATTGAGCTTGAGATTGACCGGATATGCGAAATCGACGGGGGACAGCATGACACTGATTGATGCACCTTTACTCAAACCATGGCTGTATTCCAAGCCAATAGGCACATAAAAACCACTAACATTATCGCCATCTATCTTATTATCGTTCGTTACTGCTCCACCCGCATAGCCAAAATATGAGCTAATCATCATACGATTTGAATCAGGCTCTCGTTTAGCCAGATAACTGGTTACCGGTAATGCGTATTCACGTAACAGATTGCTGACCTGATCAGAGGTTTCTGAATCAGCTACCTGAGCAATAAACAACAAATAGGTTTTAAGCTCCTTCAGCTTGTTATTTGCTTCTATTTTTTCATCCTTAATCACTTTAAAAGCTTCGATAACCCGGCCGGTATAAGTACTCCGCCGTTCGATGTTTTTAATGTATTTGGTTATGGCAGCGGTATAGACCAGGCCTTTAACAACCGGTTTCTCGATTGATTGCTTAATTCGTGTAACCAGCTTATCAACGATTTTGTCTTTCATTTCACAAATGGCTAGATCAGGATGAGTTTGACATTCCATTTCAATTTTTTGCTTATCAACACCAATCCTGCTTTTATGAGCTTTGATATGCTCAATCCAGTTTTTAAGCCCCTTGAAAGCTACATCCAGCTCTTTCAATTTCGCGACCATATCCTCTTTTGAAGGTACCGTGCTTGAGCAGACATCACCATAAATCGAAAGCTCAGCATTCAGACTCAACATGTTATTTCTAAGCTTATTAAAATCGTCATAAAAACCATTGATAATATTGCGTGTTTCTACACTGGCATTTAGCGGCATAAAATCCAGCGCCTGTGGCTGGCCGTTAATTTTAATGGTGAGAAACTGAACCAGTTCGGCATATTCATTTGTGACACCCATAGCCAGTTTGTGTAGATCGGCTGACTGATCAATGCCTTTTGCAATAGTCCTAACCACCAGGGTTTCAAAATCCATATCCATGGATTCCTGCCAGATATCCCGTGATTTAATCAATGCCTTCAAATCGCCTTCTTTAATGTAGGAATAGGTTTCGGGGAAGTAACATTGAAACAGTGGATGTGCCTGCATTTTCTTTTCAAACACATAGAAATAAGTTTCATTGGCACGATCAACCAGAAATTGTGTAATACCATCGATACGGGCAGATGAATTTGTAGTAGCTGATGCATCAAACATCAACACCAGAGCCATTAGGCCCATCAGTATTCTCATTTTTATTCTCCTTGTTCATTTAAACTGTCAGTTCTAACCAAATCCGCGTTTAAATTCTAATAGCTCCGTTATTTATTTTCCATACACTATCTATAAGCGACTCCGCTATCACTGTCTCTCAGAACAACTGATTCGCTACTTTTAAGCATGATATTTATTGGCTAAAAGTCATATTTTTACCCTTCAAACCCTGTACAGACGGGGTTTACGTAAAATTCATATTATTATCCAAAGAATAAGGGTGCATTTATAGAAAAAATCACCCATAATGCTCTCAGCTTAC
>JBFFSQ010000014.1:0-29258 GCA_041572275.1 Gammaproteobacteria bacterium | reverse complement strand
TGACTTAAGCCAAAATAAATTATGCCAAACATGAGCCCCATAACTCCTATCAATGACAAGCTTAATAATGGAGAGTCATAACCTGTAATTAAATGATACAAACCCAGGACAACCCATGACCACCATAGTAAAAACAACCACTTTTTTGTTTTAATACTAGCTCCACAATTAGTACATGTAATTACTCTTCTCGCGAAGGGTTTTACCGATGATATTTTTATGTCTTGAGAATCTATCTTAGATTTACAATTAGGGCATTTTATTATTTTCATAATTTACATACACATAACAGCGATAAATATCGCATGCGGTATTTTTAGGTAATATCACGCATGCAGGATATTACCTATGTAATTATTTAAGTAACTATTGATGATGCTAGCATATAAGGTCTTTTCTGCGACATATTTTGATAAAGGAGCAACATCTATGAATGACCATCCTCTTACCTTTTTCTGGAGTAAATATATCTTAAAAAAATATGTTATAGAATCACAAAAAAAGAGCTCGCACGCTGGCCTGTTAAGCTTATATAAAACCATATTAGAAATCACTCGGATACTTTCCTGGTAAAGCATACCCACGAACACATAAACCAATGGTTTCTAGACAAAGGCTGCAGCAGTCGGCTTGTCAATAAACAATTCTAAAAATCAAAGGAGCCGGCAACAACCGAGAATCATTCACACTAGCATTTATCTCCGAACCCTTTAATGTGTTATTTATATTAATGGTTATTCGAAGAACTTTACTATCCCTGTTTCAAGAGAATATTCTGCACCAACAATTTTAAGCCTCCCTTGTTGCACCAGGTTCTCGAGCATTTGTGAACCGTGCATCAAATGATTTGTGGCTGCAAGGATATTCGCGTGAATACATGATTCCAGTAGTTTATTAGGATCATTTCGAAGTTCAGTCTCAAACAAGGGCTCTACAGTTGGTCGAATTCGATTAACGATCGAAAGAACATTAGATGATTTTTCACTTGATGGTCTTTCCAGGTCATCAATAGTTGCCATAACTGCACCACACATTGAATGACCAAGCACAACCACCAATGGCGTGCCAAAACGATCTGCTGCAAACTCAACACTGCCAACCTGAGAAGGTGCAACAATATTACCGGCAACCCTAATTACAAATAGATCCCCCAAACCCTGATCAAATATGATTTCAGCAGGCACTCGAGAGTCAGAGCATCCGAGTATAATCGCAAACGGTGCCTGACCTTCAACAAAATCAGCTCTTTGAATTTGCTTTACGATTGTATCGATACTTCGCACTCCCGATACAAAACGCTGATTTCCTTCTTTTAATTTTTCTATTGCTTCACTTGCCGTTATCATTGTTACTTGACTCTTAATATTGCTAACGTTTAAAGTAAGACACGCGATGCTAAATTCGCGTCGTTCTTATCCAGCTTGTTATGTGTTTAATTTTCTTTCTCAGTCCATTCCCACTCATAAATATATGCTTCATAATTTGAAGCACCATTTTTCGCAGTATGCGCCTTTATGCTTATATTGCCTTTTTTCCATTCATATATTTCGTGCGGAAAAATATGGTACGCAGTTGCAAGCCCCAATAACCCAGTACTTAGGTACTCTCCAGCGACAAGAGCTAAACCAATAGCCACTCCTCCTGAATAATGCCCCCATTTTGTTTCTATATTTACAGGCTCACCCCATGTTTTTTTTAATTCTTCGAACTTTGGAAATTCTCGCTCCTCAAAGAATGTGAATTTTCGATTAATATCATACTCATTAATATCTGTGAAATTCTTTCTTAGATGAGATAATGAATAATTAAAATCACTCTCTTCTCTTGGTATATTTTGAAGTGTGGTTGTTTGTACGCATCCATTTACAGCGATGGCTAATGCTAAAATAATAATTTTTCTTTTCATATATATCTTTGTACACATAACATTAAAATGTGATGACTGCCTAACCTAAGCATATCTTCATAAACATGACCATTAATTTATATCATTAACTATAGTTTTCACTAGGGTGTCACCAAAAGAATCAGCTCATTTTTTCATCTGTCTGCCTTGTATCATAACCCTGTACTAACGCTTGCCAACTAACCTCATCAAAATTAAACGCATTATGTTTGCCCTGTAGCTTATCCAACGAACGGCGCAAACGTTGCACATTTTCCTGCGCCCAATGACCAGTAGCTCTTATCTCTCCTCGATCAAAATCAATCAGGTAAATTCTTCCGGACCCATCGAACAGGATATTATTGGCATTCAAGTCAGCATGATAAACACCATGATCATGAAACTGTCGAATCACAACACCTACAGCCTGCCAGTCGTTTTCACCCAGCATTTCGTTTTGTAATCGCTCAGCCAGGGTTCGTGCACCGGGTATTTTTTCTAGCAACAAATACGCCTGATAAAATCCTGTCTTGATATTACACCAGCACACCTGTGCAGCCACCGGTCGTGGCACTGGTAAACCTACATCATAAAGCTCGGCTAATAATTGCCATTCTCGCCAGGCACGTGTTTGATCCAGTGACAAAGCAAAATACCGGCTCTTGTTGAATTTAGCGACCAGTCCGCCGCGCATATAGCGCCGCAATACCCAGTGCTGCTGTTCATAATCGACAAACCAGGCTTCACCGCGGCCATGGGCGATGTGTTTAAGCTGTGCATACTGCTGCAACCAGTCTGGCTCGAACAGACAATTATTCGGCTTTGAAATCAGGGAGTCATCATATAGGATGTAGCAGTTTTCTGATTGAACCACCTGTGAATGTTTAGCCGATGTCTTTACCACTGACGAGTCCACCTGAGAGTATCTGTATATTGCGTCTTTCTGCGATTGGGGATGTTACCCATGTCCTCCCCACCCTGCGCAGCATACAACAGCAGTGGCCAGATACCAAAATCACCTGGATCATTGGCAAACTTGAATACCAACTGGTAAAAGATATTCCCGGTGTCGAGTTCATACTTTTCGATAAATCAGCGGGCTTTTCCGAATACAAACGTTTGCGTCAACAACTTAAAGGTCGCCGCTTTGACGTACTGCTACATATGCAGATTTCACTGCGTGCCAGTTTAGCCAGCCTGTTTATTAAGGCTAAAATCAAGCTGGGCTTTGATGAGGCCCGCACCAAGAATTTGCAACGATGGTTCGTCAATCACAAGATTCAGGCCAATGAGCCTCGCCTACATGTACTCGACAGTTTTCTGGCCTTTGCCCATACCCTGGGCATTCATCAAGACAAAATTCAGTGGGAAATTCCCATTGCTGATTCAGATTATAAGTCAATTGAACAGCAACTGGCAGGCACTGAACGCTACATCGCCATCAACCCCTGCACCAGTAACCGCGCACTGAACTGGCGTAACTGGGATGTCGAATCCTATGCCCACATTATCGATTATGTTAAAGATGCCTATCAGCTCGACACTGTACTCACCGGTGGACCGGTTGATCTGGAAAAAGATTACGCAGAACAAATCTCAGCCCAGTGCCAGCACCCACCCATTAATCTGGTAGGAAAAACCACGCTCAAACAACTCGCTGCCCTGTTTAGTAAGGCCGAACTGGTCATTGCACCGGATACCGGCCCCATGCATATGGCAAATGCCGTTGGGGTACCGGTGATTGGCCTGTTTGCCACCTCCAATCCTTATCGCACGGGTCCCTATAGCAATTTAGACAATACGGTAAATTGTTATCCTGACGCCCTGCAACAGGAATATGGGCTCAGTGTTGAACAGGCGAAATGGGGTAAACGGGTACGAAACCCTGAGGCTCTCAGCCTGATTAAAACGGATATGGTTAAACAACGCATCGACCACTTATTACAGGCATAAAAAAGGCTGCCGGACCAGCTCCGGCAGCCATCTTCAGTCTTACAACTAGCACAGGTCTTATGCTGCGTATTTGGCCTTGGCTTCCTGTGCAGCTTTCGCTTCTTCAGCACTATACGCCTTACCGGACCACTGCATGGTATAGGCAATTTCTTCATTGCCATTCTCACACAACTCCAGCACATTCTTGAACAGTGGCTGGAAAGTCTCTGACTTGTGCGACTCTTCGTGGTCTTCAAACGAATTCCAGAAGGTCACAATCAACGCTTCTTTATCTTTCAGCGAGCTTTCGACCGCCTGACCGATAGTTGAACCCTCATTGGATACCTGGCCACTATTTAAACAGACAAAGCCACCAACAAAGCCGGTTTCACTGTGATAAGTCTTTACATTCTCACACAGTTCGGCAACTCGCTCCTGCAAATCATCGATACTATATTCATCACGCAGAATCACACGGTTTACAGTCACAATACCGTCATGGGGAAAACCTGAAATTAAACCTGACATATCAAATCTCCTACAGGGGTTAACATAAGTAACTTCTAATATATATACCCTAGTAAAATAGTCAAGTATTTTTTGATTTAGTTATTATACTTACCAGATCCAGTAATTACGCCTCTGACAAAGCCTTCACGACGGCCGTCCAGCCACTGGCAATATTGTCTGGGTTATAACCGCCACCGCCCAGTACCAGCAAACGGCCATTACAATGCTGCTGTGCCAGCTTCACCAATGCTCGGGTCACATAGGCATGAACCGCCGATGAATAGTGCATATCCGTAATCGGGTCTCCAGCCATACTGTCGACCCCGGCCTGCAACAGGATAAACTCAGGTTCAAATCGGTTAAAAAATTCCTCAACCTGGTGCCATGCCTGAAAAAAGACCTCATCACTGGCTCCCGGTAACATCGGTATATTCAACTTCAACCCCTGTCCTGGCCCCTTACCCGTTTCGCTGGCAAAACCGGTACCGGGATATAAATAGTCCCCAGATTCATGTATATCGACAAGGATCAGACTCGGATCATCCTCAAAGCCATAAAACACTCCGTCACCGTGATGGGCATCTATATCAACGTAGAGTATCTGCTTTAGTCCCTGCTGCTTCAGGTATTCAATAGCCACACCACAATCATTAAAGACACAAAAACCGGCTGCCCTATCACGTCGAGCATGATGAAGTCCGGCGATCGGGACGAAGGCCTGCTGGTAGTCATTTGCCAGCAATCGATCCACGGCATCGATAACCGTCCCCACCACTGTTGCAGCAGCTTCATACACCCCCTTGAACGCAGGTGTATCACCATAATCCAGATAACCAGCGCCAGTGAGCGACTGAGTTAGCACTTGCTCGACATAATTATGACTGTGGAATAATTCGATGATGGCTCGTTCTGCCTGAACCGGTGACAAAATATCCACAAAAGTATCCAGATGCTGCGCTAGAAACGCCTGCTGAAACACTGCATGTCGCTGTGGCCCAAACGGATGTTCATCACCAAAGCCATATGCAGCAAGGGCTTCACCCAGGTAGACACAAATTTTTGAAATTTCCTTCATTTTTTGCCTAAATCGGTCTTGACAAACAATACTTATGCACAGTATGAACGTTCAGTATGGCATTGTCATATTAGCAGTTGCCAATAGACAACAAATGTCAATATCTAACTTCAATCAATTTGTAAGCTATTGATTTTATTACATCTATCATTAATTGGTTATTTTTTAACCAATTTGTAAAAAACCCCGCAATAATAACCAATAGGAAAACCTCCCGGTCACTTTTCCACAAAGTTATCCACAGCTTTTGTGGATAATTCGATTCATGCACGCCACAGGGGATTTTCATCGATTTGACCATAGATGGAAGGCCATAAATGTACAAAATACAGGCTGGATCTGCAGCCTCAACAGCACTATATGCCAATAAATATTGAATCAACTTAACAGCTTATGGGCATATCAAATTTAAATCGTCGGCAAAGACCAGTAATTAGACAATCGGGAGGTAATCAAACCGGTTTGATTAATTCAGACAGAGCAATACCCAACAGTACTTGTACATGCCGGCATATAAAGCGGAGGGTTGAAGATATAAAATAAGAAACTGGAGAGGCGACCGCCTCTCCAGCACAATACACTAGAACAGGTGACTATTCACCCACATGTGACATAGGATACTGGCCGCATAACCGACAGCAATCGCTGGCGCCCATTTCAGGTGTGAGAAGAAGGTATACTGACCACGAGCCTGACCCATCAGGGCAACACCGGCAGCAGAACCAATCGATAGCAAGGAACCACCGACACCAGCGGTCAAGGTCACCAACAACCACTGCCCTACAACCATATCTGGGTTCATGGTCAGTACTGCAAACATGACGGGAATGTTATCGACAATCG
Source organism: Gammaproteobacteria bacterium (assembly GCA_041572275.1). Classification (GTDB taxonomy): domain Bacteria; phylum Pseudomonadota; class Gammaproteobacteria; order SZUA-229; family SZUA-229; genus JBFFSQ01. Next base: position 23,013 of record JBFFSQ010000014.1, on the reverse strand, counting down.
CAGAGAGCACACCCACAGCGATGTTCGCGCTGGTAGCACCCCACTGGTTATACATAATGTCTGATGCCAGACTCAGGTAACCCAGGAAGCCCAGACCGCCAACACAGAGTACGACACCGTAGAAGAATAACAAGGTATCCCATTCTGCACGGGCTATTTTGTTGAAAATATCAAATGGTACAGGATCCCCCATCTGGCTCTCATGCTCGTCAATACCTGCCTCAAACTTGTGATGGGTTTTCTTCAAATAGAAACCCAGCAGCTGCAAATACCCCAAACCGGTCAACATACCAATCACCGGGGGCAGCCCCAGGAAGTTATGGAACGACACAGCGGTCACGATAGTTAACATGAAAAATGCAATAACCCGACGGGCGCCACGTTTCATCATAATCTGTTCATCAGATGCAGCAGGCTGATCCTGAGGAATCGCAAAATGCATCATCGCAGCAGGTACAACAAAGTTCACCAGAGATGGAACAAACAGAACAAAGAAGGTCCAGAAATCAACCATACCTTTTTGCCATACCATCAGCGTCGTAATATCACCAAACGGGCTGAAAGCACCACCGGCATTGGCTGCTACCACAATATTGATGCAGGCCACGCTTACGAAACGCGTATTGGTACCGCCTACAGCCAGCACCACTGCACACATCAGCAGAGCAGTGGTCAGATTGTCAGCAATCGGGGAAATAAAGAAGGCGAGAAAGCCAGTCAGCCAGAATAGTTTTCTGAAACTAAAGCCTTTACGAATCAACCAGGCACGCAGGGCATCAAACACCTGACGTTCTTCCATGGCATTAATGTAAGTCATCGCCACCAGCAGGAACAACATCAGTTCAGCATACTCGAGCAGGTTATGACGTACCGCGTGTTCAGCCAGCTCCGACATACCATGGTTCATATACACAGCACCGATAATCGCCCAGATTAAACCTGCCGCAATAATCACTGGCTTGGATTTACGCAAATGAGTAAACTCTTCTGCCATCACCAGTACATACGCCAGTACAAAAATAGCAATAGCTGTATAACCAATGCCGCTTTGAGTTAAATCCATAATTTCATGCGTGGTTTCAGCAGCCATTGATGACAACGGAAACATCAGCAATACCGCAAACAGCATGCTCGCACGACCTATTAATGTCTTTATAGTATTCAAAATAATCCCCTAAACCTTTCGTAGAAATCCAGACCATAACAATGACATGGTCAGATACGAGACTGTCTTGCCCAATACAGGACTGGTAGCGACACCGGTCCATAGTATGGACTATGGTCAGATAGACTGGATTGAGGAAAACAGGAATACAGTACTCGTAATGAGGGCAAGCTGACTACATCAAACTCTTCTCGATTCGATATGACTGAGAAATGTCCAGATTACCGTCCCTTTGACTTCCTCGCTAGACAGCGCGCCGAATCATACCACAGCTGTCCCCGTGGTGAGTAATACAATTAGGTAGCTCACCTGTATTTATTGAGATATTCCGACGCCAGCCTGTTGGCACTTTTCTTCTCAGCCTGACTCAATTTGTTATATAGGCTGTTTTTATATTGACTGGCGTTTTTTATACTGTGCTTGCTGGCCAGGTTAAACCAGGCATATGCAGTAACCGGGTCATGGTCAGCACCCTGCCCCGTATAATAGGCCACACCCAGATCCATTTGCGCCATGCCATGGCCTTTTTTGGCGGCTTTTAAAAATAGCTCAACACCTTTGTTAAAATTCACTTTAACCCCGTAGCCATTCACATACATCTTACCCAGGCTGTACTCAGCATCAGTAAATTCCTGTTGCGCTGATTGCCGATACCATTTCAATGCCTGTTTGAGATTTTTCTCAGTACCCTTGCCTTCAAGGTAAAAATCAGCCAATAAATTCTGTGCCTCAGCATCATTCGCCTGTGCTGCTTTTGTTAACAGTTGGAATGCGCGCTTATGATCGACTTTGACATTTCGCCCTTCCGCATACATTTTTGCCAGCGCCACACTAGCTTCGGTATGATTATTTTTGTCGGCTTTCTTTAGCCATTTCATACCTTTTTTGCTGTCTTTATTTATACCCCGTCCCTGCAAGTACATCTGACCTAAAGCATATTGCGCACCCGCGTGCTTTTTCTTCGCTGCCTTTTGATACCAGAAAGCAGCTTTGGGAGGATTTGGCCTGGTAATATCATCATTCAAGTAGACATTGCCGAGATTATACTGTGACTCAACATCACCCTGGCGTGCGGCTTTTAATAATAGCTCTATTGCACGCTCACTGTTTTCCTTAACATCGCGACCATATAAATACATGAGACCCAAAGTTTTTGAGGTATCGACATCATTCTGTGCAATCGCCTTTTCATACCAGTACAAACCTTTTTTAGGATTCTTGTAGATCCCCTCCTCACGCATAAACAGATTACCCAACATCAACTGGGCTTCTGCATCACCTTTCATCGCTAGCGGATACCAGAGCATCAATGCATTTGCATAATCTTTTTTCTGATAGGCAATCATGCCACGGTTAAACGGTGATATTGTTTTGCGCTTTTTGCTTTTTGATGACTTCTTCGTTGTCGATTTTTTCTTGGGCGTTGTTTGGGTATTATCAACAGCATCTGCTGACTGTTGACTCTGTGTCGCACGCAACAACCATGTCGATGCCAGCTTCAAGTTTTTTTCAATATCTTTACCAGTAAAATACATCAAGCCCAGTTCTAGCTGTGCCTGCTGATGACCTAATTCTGCTGCTCGTTTAAACCAGTATTCAGCCTTTAAAGGATTACGACGTTCTCCAGCCTGTTCGAGATACATCTTACCCAGCATGTACTGGGAGTCAGCGTGACCACTCCGAGTCAGGGGTAGCCAGTACATAATAGCGGTGGTGTAATCCTGTTTTTCGTAAGCCACAATACCTTTCAAGTAATCATCAGCCTCATCAATTACATGCTGTTTCTGGGCCTGCTGAACAGATTTTGCTGACCTGGAAACACCGTATTGATTCTGTGTAGCCATCAACAGAAAATGTGCCGCTCGTACCGGGTCTTTCTCTAGAATATTTCCATTCAGGTACATTTCACCCAATGTCAGCTGGGCTTCCAAATATCCCTGATTCGCAGCTCGTTCAAACCAGAACACTGCCTGACTGGCTTCTAACAGTGGATTTTTTTGCTCAATATAAATATTGCCCAGACTATACTGGGATGCTTTATCACCTGCCTCAGCAAGTGGCATCAATTTCATGAGCGCTGTTGTAATATCACCTTTGTCATAGGCTGACATGGCGGACTGATAGGTATCGCTGGAGTCGCTAACCGCCTGCTTGGCCCAACTGATATTCAGGTTGAGCAGAAGGAGTAGAATTGTAACGTGTTTTATGATGAATGAATGCATTGCTCAGAATAATCAACAAGTATTATTCTCAGTATAGAAAAGTTCTCGCAAATAGCCATCTTTAGTATTGATTAAACCTATGCGCAGCCCCATTCAAAAGACTGTCACAACTGAACATTCACACTAAACACAGAGCCATTTCTTCACTATTTTGTATACAATGCATTTATTACAGCTGCAGATTGCACTTAATCAAGCAAAGGTATAGCTGCTCGTAAGTCTTTTTCTTCGATAATTATATTGGCTTTTTCTTTCAGCACCGGTTTCGCACAAAACGCAATACGTTTGGCAGCATGCGCAAACATACTCACGTCATTGGCGCCATCACCACAAACCAGTGTTGCCTGTTCAGAAATTCCCAGCAAATCCTGTAACCTGAGTAACAGATCGCCTTTTGAAAAATCAAACATAACATCACCGCCAACTTCACCAGTCAACTTGCCATCAACATGATGCAGAATATTACTGAACTCAGTATCATATCCAAGTACCTGCTTATAGTACCTGGTGGCATTTCTAAAACCACCACTAAATACAGCCACTTTATAATCTCGGCATTTCAGTTCATGAATAAATTCTTTAGCACCCGGCATCAAAGGCAGATTATGACAGACATCATTCACGATCGAAGCGTCCATACCTTTTAATAATCGGGCACGTTGCTGCAACGATTCAAAAAAATCCAGCTCACCTCGCATGGCAGCTTCTGTTAAACGTTCGACTTCTTCTTGTACACCAACCTGCTCAGCCAGAATATCAATGGTTTCACCATCCATTAAGGTGGAGTCAAAATCTAGAATTGCTAACTTCATTTACTTTCCTGCAAAAATCTATAACGGTGATCAACGATCACCGCCTGTAACATATTACTAATAACTAAGGGATGCGTTCAGAACCTGGACTAAAATAACCTGCTCAACAGAAACTATTATTCTGCATCATAACCCAGATTTGGTGCTAGCCAACGTTCAGTTTCAGACAGACTCATTCCTTTACGTTTGGCGTAATCTTCAACCTGATCGCGATTAATTTTCGCAACCGCAAAATAACGTGACTGTGGGTGACTAAAGTACCAACCACTGACCGATGCAGCTGGCATCATGGCAAAGTGCTCGGTCAACTGTATATCTGCATTGTTATCGGCGTCGAGCAATTCCCAGAGCTGAGTTTTTTCCGTGTGATCTGGACAGGCGGGATAACCCGGCGCTGGTCGAATACCGCTATATTCTTCTGCCACCAGGGCTTCTTTATCCAACTGCTCATCCGCAGCATAACCCCAGAATTCTTTACGCACACGCTGATGCATCATTTCAGCCAGCGCCTCAGCCAGACGATCGGCCAGCACCTTCAACATGATGGCACGGTAATCATCATGCTCTGCTTCAAAACGTGCCACATGCTCATCGATACCCAGCCCAGTGGTGACTGCAAAACCACCGATGTAATCATTCAGACCGGATGCCTTCGGTGCAATAAAATCACTCAAGCAATAATTTGGACGTCCGGGTGGCTGTTCAGTTTGTGATCGTAAGAAATGCAAGGTTGATAGCGGCTCTTTAGACTCTACATCTTTATACAGCTCTACATCATCCACAACCGCATTGGCCGGGAAGAAACCGATCACCGCTTTTGCCTGTAACCATTTTTCAGCAATGATCGTATCCAGCATTTCCTGGGCATCTTTAAAGAGACGAGTCGCCTCTTCACCCTTTTCCACGTCACTGAGAATCTTCGGATAACGACCTTTTAATTCCCAGGCATAGAAAAAAGGTGTCCAGTCGATATAGTCTCGAATATCATCCAGCGCAATATCATCAAACACCTTAACCCCGGTGAAGGCAGGTGTCGGTGGTGTGTAGTTTTTCCAGTCAATTGCAACTGCATTAGCACGCGCAGTTTCAATCGTTGCCCATTTGGTCTGTGCACGACGACCCGCATGATTAATGCGGACCTGCTCATAGTCTTCTGTCAACTGCTGTACAAAATCAGCTTTTAGCTCATCAGAAATTAAATTTTGCGCTACACCTACGGCACGTGAAGCGTCTTTTACCCAGACGCAGGGGCCACTGTAGTTAGGTTCAATTTTCACAGCTGTGTGCGCTTTCGATGTAGTGGCACCGCCCAGCATTAATGGTTTTTCAAACTTCAGGCGTTCCATTTCTTTGGCAATATGCACCATTTCATCCAGCGATGGCGTAATCAAACCACTCAAGCCAATGATGTCGACATTCTCTTCTTTGGCTTTCTCCAGAATCTGATTCGCAGGTACCATCACACCCATATCAATGACTTCAAAGTTGTTACATTGCAGCACGACACCAACAATATTTTTACCAATATCGTGAACATCACCTTTCACTGTCGCCATCAGGATCTTGCCATTACTCTGACTTCCTTCCTCTTTCCCGGCTTCAATATAGGGGATTAAATGGGCCACAGCTTTTTTCATCACTCGAGCAGACTTCACCACCTGAGGCAGGAACATTTTGCCATCACCAAACAGATCACCTACGACATTCATACCATCCATCAACGGACCTTCAATTACCTGGATGGGACGGTCAAACTGATGTCGAGCCTCTTCGGTATCATCAATAATAAAAGTATCGATGCCTTTCACCATGGCATGTTCAATACGCTTGGCGACCGGCAACTCTCGCCAGGCCAAACTTTCTTCTTTTTTACCACCAGCACCGTCGCCTTTGTACTGATCCGCAATATCAAGCAATCGCTCGGTAGCATCGTCACGCCGGTTCAGTACCACGTCTTCCACCGCATCACGCAACTCTTCTGGCAGATCGTCATACACTGCCAGCTGACCCGCATTGACTATACCCATATCCATACCCGCCTTGATGGCGTGATACAGGAATACGGCATGAATCGCTTCGCGTACCGGGTTGTTACCGCGGAACGAGAACGATACATTACTCACACCACCACTGATCATGGCATGTGGCAAATTGGCTTTTATCTCGCGAGTCGCTTCAATGAAATCAAGGCCATAGTTATTGTGTTCTTCAATACCGGTAGCCACAGCAAAAATATTTGGATCGAAAATTATATCTTCGGCCGGGAAGCCCACCTGCTCAGTCAAAATTTTATAGGCACGAGTACAGATTTCGACTTTACGATCCTGGGTATCTGCCTGGCCAACTTCATCAAAAGCCATGACAATAATAGCGGCCCCGTAGCGGCGACATAGTTTGGCCTGTTGAATAAAATTCTCTTCGCCTTCTTTCATCGAGATCGAGTTAACTACACCTTTGCCCTGAATGCACTTGAGCCCCGCTTCAATGATGTGCCACTTACTGGAATCGATCATCACCGGCACGCGGGCGATATCCGGCTCACTGGCAATCAGGTTCAGGAAGGTGGTCATGGCCTGCTCACCATCGAGCATGCCTTCATCCATGTTTATATCGATAATTTGTGCGCCGTTTTCTACTTGCTCACGAGCCACACTAAGCGCTTCATCGTATTGCTCTTCAAGAATCAGGCGTTTAAATCGGGCCGAACCGGTGACATTGGTTCGCTCACCCACATTCACAAACAAAGAATTCGCATTAATATTGCAGGGCTCGAGGCCACTCAAGCGACACTCTACGGCTACTGTCGGAATCTGGCGTGGCGGAAACGGACTCACTGCTTCAGCGATAGCCTTGATATGGGCAGGTGAGGTGCCACAACAGCCACCAACAATATTCAGGAAGCCAAGCCGAGCCCAGTCACCAATCTCTTCCGCCAGCATTTCCGGGGTTTCATCAAAACCGCCAAAAGCATTCGGCAGGCCCGCATTGGGATGCACATTGATACCACAATCAGCAATCGCCGACATTTCTTCAACATGCGGGCGCAGTTCTTTTGCACCCAGGGCACAGTTAAATCCAAAACTCACGGGTTTGATGTGGCGCAGGGAATTCCAGAAGGCTTCAGGAGTCTGTCCGGTCAGAATCCGGCCACTGGCATCAGTAATTGTGCCTGAAATCATCACCGGCAATGACGCACCACTGATCTCGAAATGCTCATCAATGGCAAACAGAGCTGCTTTGGCATTCAGGGTATCAAATACCGTTTCCACCAGAATAATATCAGCCCCACCTTCAATCAGGCCTTTGAGGGAGACCAGATAGGCCTCACGCAACTGATCAAACGTAACATCCCGGGCACCGGGGTTGTTGACATCTTTGGACATGGAAGCGGTCACCGGCATAGGACCAAGCACACCGGCGACAAAACGCGGTTTCTCATCCGTTGCAATCGCATCACAGGCTTCTCGGGCAATTTTTGCTGCCGCTACATTCAATTCATAAACCAACGCCTCAGCTTCCATACCATAGTCAGCCATACCGTAGTGATTTGCATTGAAGGAGTTGGTCTCGACAATATCAGCACCAGCTTGCAGATAAGCGGTATGTATATCCCGGATAATCTGTGGCTGGGTTAGCACCAACAGGTCGTTATTACCCTTGAGATCACTGGGCCAGTCTTTAAAACGATCGCCGCGATAATCGGCTTCTTCTAAACCGTAAGTCTGGATCATAGTACCCATGGCACCATCCAGAATCAGGATGCGTTGACTCATTAACTCTTCAAGGCGATGGGGTGCTTGTATTTTTGACATCGTTCGACCGGATCTAGTACAGAAAGCCGCAAATTATAGCATTAACTCGGCCATGACTAATCATTACATTCAAGAGCGGAATTTTGATGCTATATAATGGCTATATGAATGCCAAAGGCCTGTCACTTTATATCACCACCGAGCATCCCTGCGGTTATTATGATGACCGACTTTCAGCCAACCTGATTCCTGACCCCCACGTCCAGATGAATCATGGCCTCTATAGTCTGCTTATAACCAAGGGTTTCCGCCGCAGTGGCGGCTTTGTCTATCGCCCCTATTGCCCACAATGCAACCAATGCCAGCCTTGTCGTATTAACGTGGAGCACTTTATCACCAATCGCAACCAGCGCCGTTGCCTGAAGCGGAATCAGGACCTACATACCCGAATCATTGATTCGGCATTTAGCAACGAGTATTTTCAGCTCTACAAGCGCTATATTAACAGTCGTCACGGTGATGGCACCATGGCCAACCCGAACCCGGATGACTACACGAACTTTCTATTGAATGACTGGAGTCAGACGTTGTTTATCGAGTCCCGCAAGGACCAACAGCTGTTATCCGTCGCTGTTGTCGATTTCATGCCCTCTGGCCTCTCCGCGGTTTACACTTTTTTTGACCCCGAAGAACACAAACGCAGCCTGGGCACATTCGCTATACTGCAGCAAATCTGGCTTGCCCAGCTGTATCAGTTACCTTATGTTTATCTGGGTTACTGGATCCCCCATCACCCGAAAATGGACTATAAATGCCATTTTCGAGCACTGGAAATCCTTCATGGCACAGAATGGCAATCGTTTGATTCTGATTTGAAATAACAATTGATATACATCAAGTCTTCAGGTCAATATCCCCTATATCCTTACATCATGTCAGGGCAAGAGCGAATTCAATGCCAGCCAGGACAACAGAATTAAGCCTATACGGCAACGAATCTCCTGGGGGGGAGTAAGGGTCGATCCACAAAGCGCCAAGCTGAGAGGATCGGCCTTTTTTTTGCTCTTTTTCTACATTTAATGAATTTTCGTGCATTTTACTGCATGTTATTCCCCTCACAGTTCCTGTTAGTGGCAACTGCACTTCATCCATCCGGCCAATCCCATATAAACCACCATGTTTTCCTGCTTCATCTCCTGATATTATTAAATAAGGTTACTGTGAAAAAGAAACTATGTCCCTAGAAAGCACCATCACCCAAAAACTCGAAGACGCTTTGCACCCTCAACACTTGGAAGTGATCAATGAAAGCCATATGCACAACGTGCCGCCAGGCTCCGAATCGCATTTCAAAGTCACTATAGTGACGGATGAGTTTGACGGGAAAATGCTGGTAGCCCGGCATCGAATGATCAACGCGCTACTGGCTGACGAACTTCAGGGCCAGATCCATGCACTGGCATTACATACGCTAACCCCGACAGAATGGGCCGAAAAGGGTGAATCACCCCAATCCCCTCCCTGCATGGGTGGCGGGAAATAAATTTAGAACTACAATCGCTCTAAATGACATAAGAAAAAACTTGGCAAATAAGGATTAAATTCATATCCTTAGCCTACTAAAAAACAGGTACTTACATGGATAATCCATCATCCCCCAGCCAACCTATCAAGTTGTCGACCTTAAAAACAGCTTGTAAGAGCTGTAAATTGCATGATTTATGCCTGCCGCTGGGTCTGGACCTGGGTGATGTCGAGAAACTCGACAATATCATCAAGCGCCGCAAACCCTTGCAGAAAGGCGAGTACCTGTTTCATAACGGCAACAAATTTACCTCTGTCTATGCCGTGCGTAGCGGTTCGATCAAAACCTACACCGAAAGTGAGCAAGGCGATGAGCAGGTCACGGGTTTATACCTGCCCGGTGAATTACTGGGACTGGACGCCATTCATAACTCAATCCACCCCTGTTCGGCTATAGCCCTTGAAACCACCAGCCTGTGTGAAATCCCCTTTGACATACTCGAAGAACTGAGCGAAAAAATCCCGAATTTATACCATCAACTGTTTCGTATCATGAGCAAGGAAATTGCCTCAGATCAGACCCTGTTGATGCTAATGGCCCAGAAAAATGCCGAAGAACGCCTGGCTGCTTTCCTGGTCAACCTGTCAACGCGTCTAAAACAGCGTAATTTCTCTGAAACCGAGTTTTACCTGAGCATGTCCCGTAAGGACATTGGCAACTACCTGGGACTAACCATTGAAACCATTAGCCGGACCTTCAGCCGCTTCCAGACCGAGGGCCTGCTCACAACACAGCGCAAATACGTCAACATCCTCAAGCTGGATGATTTGAAAGCCATTGCAGGACTGGCAGATACTTGTACGGATGGTGATCATAAACCCGCAGACTCAGCAACAGGTTAATCAATATACAGCCCGCCTTGCCTCTCTATATGGCAAGTGGAACACTTCCAGACGTTTTGTTATCCATATACTTTAATTAGTTAGCCAAGTATTTGATTCTAAAACCGACTACAAAAAAACTGTCGGTTTTGGACTTTTTTTTATTTCAAGACACTGTATTTAACGGTAATATTGCTCGTCCACGGAACTGGATCCATTCTAAATGCAAATTGGCCCTTACCAGATTAAAACGCCTGTATTCCTTGCCCCGATGGCAGGAATTACCGATCGCCCATTTAGGCAAATCTGCCGTCAAATGGGTGCTGGCCTGGTTGTGTCTGAAATGGTTAGTTCCGATCCATCACTGCGCAACAGTCGCAAAACCCAATTACGACTCGATCATCATGGTGAACAGGGCCCCATCAGCGTCCAGATCGCCGGCACTGAACCCGAGCAAATGGCGGAAGCCGCTCGCTTCAATGTCGCGCAAGGTGCCCAGATTATCGATATCAACATGGGATGCCCCGCCAAGAAAGTCTGTAATGTCATGGCCGGGTCTGCGTTGCTGAAAGACGAAAACCGTGTCACCGGCATACTCCAGGCAGTTGTTGACGCTGTTGAGGTACCGGTCACATTAAAAATTCGTACGGGATGGGATACTGCTAATCGTAACGCATTGAATATCGCCCGCATTGCCGAAGACTCAGGCATTCAGGCGTTGGCCATTCATGGCCGGACCCGTGCCTGCGCCTATCAAGGTGAGGCCGAGTACGACACCATGGCGCACGTCAAGGCCAATGTTGGAATTCCAGTCATTGCCAATGGCGATATCACTTCGGCAACAAAAGCCAAACAGGTGATGGACCAAACCGGTGTCGATGCCGTTATGATCGGTCGCGGAGCCCAGGGCAACCCCTGGATATTTCGTGACATCAACCATTTTTTTGAAACAGGGAGTTTGCTGGCTAAGCCCACATTGGAAGAAGTAAGCCAGTTGGTACAGGAGCACTTACACAACCTTTATGCGTTTTACGGCGAATATATGGGTGTGCGCATTGCACGCAAACATATTGGCTGGTACTGCAGAACACATGCTCATAGCGATATTAATGTATTCAGGACACACATTAACCGTATTGAACATGCACAACAGCAGGTGGATGATGTAATTGCATTTTTAAAAAAACAACAAGAAATAAAAATAGCCGCATGAATACACAAAATAGCAATGTTATACAAATCTCTCCAATGAAAGAGAGAAATGAAGGATCGAGTCTAAACAAAGCTGTACGTGAGTGTTTAACTCAATATTTTGACGAACTGGATGGTAATCACCCTGGCGACCTATATGACATGGTTCTTCAGCAGGTTGAAGGTCCATTACTGGAAGTCGTCATGGCCTATGTGGACGGCAACCAGTCAAAAGCATCACAATGCCTGGGACTCAACCGGGGCACCCTGCGCAAAAAACTCCGCAACTACGATTTATTGAAATAATCGACTGATACACCGGGGCCAGAATTCCAGGCCCCGGTATATTAAGCCCAAATACCTTTCAAGCAGTATTCTGTGGGATTCTGTGGTGATAACGCTCGTCTTTAAAAATGATCCAAGACCACTCAATTTTTCAGGATAATTTAGCGCCACGCAGCTAAATACCCATCAGATTGCGGTATAATCCTCGACCTTTAGATTTAACCAATCCGGAAAGCCCAATCATGAGCAACAATACTACCCGCCCGGTCAAACGGGCTCTGATTAGCGTGTCTGACAAAACCGGCGTCGTAGAGCTTGGCCAGGCTCTGGCAGATGCAGGTGTTGAAATTCTGTCCACCGGTGGCACAGCCAAAATACTCACTGAAAACAATGTACCGGTGAAAGAAGTATCAGAGCATACGGGTTTTCCTGAAATGATGGATGGCCGAGTCAAAACTCTGCACCCTAAAATTCACGGCGGTATTCTGGGACGACGTGGCATCGATGATGAGGTAATGAAGCTCAATGGTATCGACCCCATTGACCTGGTTGTGGTTAATCTCTATCCCTTTGAAACCACCGTTGCCAGAGACGACTGCAGCCTCGAAGATGCCATTGAGAATATCGACATTGGTGGCCCGACCATGGTTCGTGCCACCGCAAAAAACCACGACTATGTCACCATCGTGGTTAATCCATCAGACTACGACCGGGTCATCGCAGAAATCAATGCAGATGGTATTACCGCCAGTACTCGCTTCGACCTGGCCGTAAAGGCATTCGAACATACTTCAAACTATGATGGTGCGATTGCCAATTACCTTGGCCGCATCCAGGATGACGGCAGTAAATCAGACTTTCCTCGCACCTTTAATCTGCAGTTCCAGAAGGTTCAGGAAATGCGCTATGGCGAAAACCCACACCAGAAAGCTGCATTCTATAAAGAAGCTCATCCTGCAGAGGTGTCCGTCGCCTCAGCCCATCAGATCCAGGGCAAGGAACTGTCCTATAACAATGTCGCTGATACCGATGCCGCTCTGGAATGCGTCAAGTCTTTTGAAGAACCTGCCTGTGTAATCGTCAAACATGCCAATCCCTGTGGTGTTGCCATAGCGGATAACAGTATGGGCGCCTATGATCTGGCCTATAAAACCGATCCCACTTCTGCCTTCGGTGGCATCATCGCCTTCAATCGCGCCCTGGAAGAAGACGTTGCCGCAGAAATTATCAAACGCCAGTTCGTCGAAGTCATCATTGCACCCGAAGTGACAGATGCTGCTAAGACTGTGCTTAAAGACAAACCAAATGTGCGTGTCCTTGAATGTGGTCAGTGGCAAGCGTCCGTTCCTGGCCTGGATTTTAAACGCGTGAATGGTGGCCTGCTGGTACAGGATCGTGACCTGGGTATGGTTACAGCATCTGACCTTAAAGTTGTCAGCGAGCGCCAACCCACCGAAGAAGAACTCAAGGATCTGATGTTTGCCTGGAAAGTGGGTAAGTTCGTTAAATCCAATGCCATTGTCTATGTAAAAAACCAGATGACAATTGGCGTCGGTGCCGGTCAGATGAGCCGTGTCTATTCTGCGAAAATCGCCGGTATCAAAGCGGCAGATGAAAACCTGGAAGTCAAAGGCTCAGTTATGGCATCCGATGCCTTCTTCCCCTTCCGTGACGGTATCGATGCGGCTCATGAAGCCGGTATCACTGCTGTCATTCAGCCCGGTGGCTCAATGCGAGATGACGAAGTTATTGCGGCAGCCAATGAGCATGGCATGGCCATGGTCTTCACTGGCATGCGTCATTTCCGTCATTGATTTATTCGACGCAGAGACACAAGGATAACGAGTTGGTTATTGAATCAAGTCATTATCCCTGCAACTCTGCGTCTCTGTGTCGAAGAGAAGTTTTATGAAAGTATTAATCATCGGCGGCGGTGGCCGCGAACATGCACTGGCCTGGAAAACAGCCCAGTCAGAAAAAGTTGAAAAAGTGTTTGTCGCTCCCGGCAATGCCGGCACTGCTCGTGAGCCTAACATGGAAAACGTGGCCATCGATGTTGAAGATATTCATGCACTTAAGGCCTTTGCTCAGGATAACAGTATTGAACTGACCATCGTAGGACCAGAAGCCCCTTTGGTATTAGGTGTCGTCGATGAGTTTAGAGCTGCCGGCTTAAAGATTTTCGGCCCCTCCAAGGCTGCCGCTCAACTAGAAGGCTCCAAGGCTTTTACCAAAGACTTCCTGGCTCGTCATAATATCCCCACAGCCGCCTATGGCAATTTCACTCAGGTCGATGACGCTGTAGCCTACATCAAACAGCAGGGCGCCCCTATCGTGGTAAAAGCGGATGGCCTGGCTGCCGGTAAAGGCGTCATCCTCGCTCAGACAGAAGAAGAAGCCATCGAAGCAGTCAAGGACATGCTATCTGGCAATGCCTTCGGTGATGCCGGCGCTCGAGTGGTGATTGAAGAATTTTTACTCGGTGAGGAAGCCAGTTATATCTGCATGGTTGACGGCAAAAATATTTTGCCTATGGCCACCTCCCAGGATCATAAAGCCCGAGATGACGGTGACAAGGGTCCGAACACAGGTGGTATGGGTGCATATTCACCCGCACCTGTGGTTACCGATGAAATTCATCAGCGAGTGATTGATGAGGTCATTCGCCCCACCGTCGATGGTATGGCTGCTGAAGGCAATACCTATACCGGTTTCCTCTATGCCGGCCTGATGATTGCACCGGATGGCTCATCCAAGGTACTGGAATATAATGTTCGCTTTGGTGACCCTGAAACCCAGCCGATTATGCTACGTCTGCAATCTGACTTGGCAGAATTATGCCTGGCCGCTATCGATGGCAAACTTGACCAGTATGAAACACAATGGGATGAGCGTTGTTCACTGGGTGTCGTACTGGCGGCTGGCGGCTACCCGGAGAATTATAACAAGGGTGATGTCATCGAAGGTCTTGACGGACTGGATAGTGCCAGCACAAAAGTATTTCATGCCGGCACAGCGGATAAAGATGGTCAGGTGGTCACCAGCGGTGGTCGTGTCCTGTGTGCATGTGCTCTAGGTAATACAGTGGCCGATGCTCAAAAAGCAGCCTATGAGCTGGTAGCTAAAATCCACTGGGACAAAGTTTATTACCGCACGGACATTGGTTATCGCGCCATTGAGCGAACATAAACATTAGCTGACATCCGACACAAAAAAGGGCAACTAATGTTGCCCTTTTTTAGACGCCTGGCTGTAACGTATCAACCCTTCATAGATGCAAAGAACTCATCATTGGTCTTGGTTGTCTGTAGTCTCTCAAGCATAAACTCAATAGCACCCAGTTCATCCATTGGATGCAGAACTTTACGCAATACCCACATCATTTGTAATTCATCAGGCTTGGTCAACAGCTCTTCACGACGAGTGCCTGAACGATTGATATTAATCGCAGGATAAATACGTTTTTCAGTAATACGTCGATCCAGATGAATTTCCATATTACCGGTACCTTTAAACTCTTCGTAGATAACCTCATCCATTTTCGAACCGGTGTCGACTAGTGCCGTTGCCAGTATGGTAATACTGCCACCTTCTTCGATATTACGTGCCGCACCAAAGAAACGTTTTGGACGGTGCAAGGCATGAGCATCAACACCACCGGTTAATACTTTACCTGATGATGGAATCACGGTGTTGTAGGCACGAGCCAGACGAGTAATGGAATCGAGTAGGATCACTACGTCCTTCTTATGCTCGACCAGGCGCTTGGCCTTTTCAATCACCATCTCTGCGACCTGAACATGACGGCTGGCTGGCTCATCAAAGGTACTGGAGACCACTTCGCCGCGTACAGTGCGCTGCATTTCCGTCACCTCTTCTGGACGCTCATCAATCAACAACACAATGAGGTAGCATTCCGGATGATTCGCCGCTATCGACTGCGCTAGATTACTCATCATCATAGTTTTACCGGCTTTCGGTGGTGACACGATCAGGCCACGCTGTCCTTTACCTATAGGTGACACCAGGTCGATAATACGTGCGGTAATATCTTCGGTACTGCCATTGCCTCGTTCTAGAATCATGCGTTCCTGCGGATGCAGAGGCGTCAGATTCTCAAAGGCCACCTTATTACGAGCATTTTCCGGTGAATCGAAATTGATCGTATCCACCTTGAGCATAGCGAAATAACGCTCACCGTCTTTAGGTGGACGAATCTTACCAGCAATGGTGTCGCCCGTTCGCAATCCAAAACGGCGAATTTGACTGGGTGATACATAGATATCATCTGGTCCTGCCAGGTATGAGCCATCAGCCGACCTCAGGAAGCCAAAACCGTCCTGGAGAATTTCCAGTACGCCTTCGCCAAAAATATCTTCACCATTTTTAGCATGGGCCTTGAGTATCGAAAAAATGATGTCCTGTTTTTTTGCCCGGGATACATTTTCCAGCTTCAGCGATTGGGCAATTTCTACAAGTTCAGCAGGGGATTTGGTCTTCAGTTCAGTAAGATTCATAACGGAATAGGTTTTTTAGAAAGGATTAGCAGTAATTAAAAGGGTTTTTTGTTAATTCTTGATTATGCAATTTGGGTCGGATACGACCGTACAATTGTTTCGCGGGAAATGCCGAATTGGCGAGAGCTCGCTAAGAATGTGTGCACTCTACCATGATTGAACTGGGCCGTCCACTGCCGGACGACCCAATCTCGTGCTTATAGATTGCTATCCAGAAATGCAGTGAGTTGTGATTTGGACAAAGCACCGACTTTAGTCGCTTCTACATCACCGCCTTTGAATAACATCAAAGTGGGGATGCCACGGATACCATACTTAGGTGGAGTGCCGGGATTTTCATCAATATTCAGCTTAGTAATCTTGACCTTGCCATTATACTCGGTGGCAATTTCTTCCAGAATGGGGGCAATCATCTTGCATGGACCACACCAGTCTGCCCAATAATCAACAAGTACCGGTACATCTGAATTAATTACATCGTTTTCAAAACTGTCATCAGATACATGAACAATATCACTCACCTTGCTGTGCCTCCAGATTAGCAACTGACCCTGATTTACCCAATTATCTATTTTTTCTTAAATCACACATAAAAGCTATAAAGGGTAAGAGGTCGGGAAAATTCTTAATATTATGATTTCGTGTAAGATCATTTTTATACGCTACGAAAGGAATATATTATCCAATTTCAGCCATTTGTACAGTATCAGTTTAGAATTAATCTTTAGAGCAATCCTCAGTTACCTGAAGTTTGCGTTTAAATCTCACTGATATGGCGCGAATTGACGAAAAAGACGGGCATACATCACACTTTCGTAGTAGATTATCGTAACTTCGCAGACAACTTTAATTATGAGTACACATTTAACCGATACACACTTCGATCAGTTCAACATACCCGCTCCCTTACTTGATGGACTGAAACAGGCCCATTTCAAACAATGTACACCGATTCAGGCTGAATCACTTCCCATATCCTTACAGGGCACAGACATCGCTGGACAGGCGCAAACCGGTACCGGCAAAACCATTGCCTTCCTGATTGCGGTGTATAACCAGCTGCTCACCCAGCCCAGCTCTGAACACCGAAAAGCCAACCAGCCCCGCGCTTTAATCCTGGCACCCACCCGTGAACTGGCAATCCAGATCCATAAGGATGCTGAGCTCATCGGTAGCCAGTGCGGGCTGAAACTGGGTCTGGTCTATGGTGGCACCGGGTATGAGCAACAACGCCAGCAACTGACCGACGGTGTGGACATCCTGATTGGCACACCGGGGCGTCTGATCGATTATTTCAAACAACATGTCTATGATCTGCGTGCCATCCAGGCGTTGGTTCTGGATGAAGCTGACCGGATGTTTGACCTCGGTTTCATCAAGGACATTCGCTACCTGATCAGACGCTGTCCAGAGCCAACCAAACGTCAAAGCATGCTGTTCTCAGCAACCCTGTCCTATCGCGTGCAGGAGCTGGCGTATGAGCTGATGAACAACCCACAGCACGTGATCATTGAATCGGAAAAACGCACGGCCGATAAAATCGAAGAACGGGTCTACTATCCGGCCAATAACGAAAAAATCCCCTTGCTACTTGGCCTGTTCAAACAGGAAAATCCCGCTCGCAGCATTATTTTCGTCAACACTAAACGTGCCGCTGAAAATATCTACGCCTGGCTACTGGGTAATGATTACCCATCAGCCCTGTTATCTGGAGATATCCCACAGAAAAAACGCCAGACCCTGTTGAAAAAATTTCAGGACGGTGAATTCAATACTCTGGTTGCCACTGATGTAGCTGCCCGCGGCCTGCACATCCCTGAAGTCAGCCACGTCTTCAATTACGATTTACCACAGATGGCCGAGGATTATGTTCATCGTATTGGCCGTACGGCTCGTGCGGGTGCCAGTGGCCATGCTATCAGTTTTGCCTGTGAGGACTTTGCTCACATGTTGCCTGAAATTGAAGAATATATCGGTCATAGCATCCCCAATGAATCGGTCAGCAGTGACCTGCTTATTGAACCCAGACCCCCAGCCAAAATCGAAAAACATCGACCCCCCAGACATAAAACCACCAACCAAAAACACGGCTCATCGTCTTCTGGCCAGCGTCGACCCCGTCGACGCCACGGCCAATCATCAAGTAAGAAGCAAACAACACCTCAATAAACTTACGGAACAGTGACTACCGAGCTTTATTTATTACTCTATCTCTTACTGGGTGCTTGCGCCGGCCTACTGGCTGGCTTGCTTGGGGTCGGAGGAGGTCTCATCATCGTGCCGGCACTGGCCGCACTATTTGTACTACAGGGCCTGCCCAATGACATCATTATGCATCTGGCCCTGGGCACCTCCCTGGCAACCATCACCATCACCTCTATCGCATCTGTCCGCTCCCATCATCAACATCAGGCGGTACTCTGGCGAGTTTTTGTGCAAATGACACCGGGCATACTCATTGGTGCCTGGCTGGGAGGCTGGCTGGCAGCTCAGATGACCACTCAGTGGCTGAAACCACTATTCGCCCTGTTTGAATTTAGTGTCGGACTTTACATGCTCTCAGGCCTTCAAGTCCCTGCCCATAGGGCACTACCTGGCATCAGTGGCATGTCGTCTGCTGGTGGCCTGATAGGGGCTATATCTGCCATTGTCGGCATTGGCGGGGGCACCCTGACGGTCCCGTTCCTGGTATGGAATGGAACACCTCTGCGATTTGCGATAGCGACCTCAGCCGCCATTGGCCTGCCCATTGCCCTTGCTGGTTCCCTGGCCTATATCATGAGTGGTTGGCAAATTGAGTTACTGCCTGAGCACACTCTGGGTTATGTTCATCTACCGGCATTCCTCGGCATCATTCTTAGCAGCGCACTGTTTGCACCCATCGGCGCCCGACTGACACACCGTTTACCGATACAAACACTAAAAAGAATATTTGCCTTATTTCTACTACTGATTGCAGTAAAACTACTGTTTAGCGAATTTTAATATCTTTCAAACTGCGTTGCGAAGGCGTAGTCGGCTGAGTTACTACTGGCTTTTTCAATCCTGATTGATGCCGTGTTGGATACAGCACTTCCGTTAACCGTGCAGTCGCATTCACAAACAACTCTCGGGGATATTTTTTGCAATGCTCATTCAGCCAGTTCTGACTGACACTGAATTCGGCATCACCAAGGATATCGTAGGTATTGGGCATAATGACATTAAATGCCGATAGGTAGCCAATCAGCCAGTTAATAAAATAATCATGCTCGGCACCACCCTTGTTAACGGCACCGAGATAACGCTGACAGCTTTCCGCACCTGCCGCATATACTGCATAACCATCTTCAAAATCACGTGCCTGAACTGAATTAAGCCCCAGCCCTAACAGCAGTGTTAGTATCATCACACGAATCATTCGCCCGCCTCTTGTTACCCTATTCTCAATAATAGACCAAGCACATGATACCTTGTGCCTGCCAGCTAAATAAATTGCATTTTCACAATTATCAGCTTAATGTCTGACTATACCCTTTATCAGGGAATTCATGTCATGACCGAGCCACAAAAACCTCTGCTCAAAATCTCCGTTATCAGCGACTACATCTGCCCCTTCTGCTTTATCGGGCATAAACGACTAGAGCGCTTGAAGTCGGACTATGATTTGAAAATCAACTGGTGCTTTGTTGAAATCCACCCCGACACTCCCACCAATGGACAGCCTGTCAGTCAGCTCAACTATGCCCCTGACCACTGGGATTTGCTGATGGCTAACCTGCAGCAACTGGCTACTGACGAAGGCCTCAATCTGGCTGATCAGCACTACATCAGCAATTCCCGCCTGGCGCTATTACTGGCTGAAGAATGCAAAACCCTGGGGCCTGATTGTTTTTACCCTCTGCATGAAAAAATCTTCGATGCCTATTTCATCCAGGGCCTCGATATAGGCGACGAACACCTGCTGCGTCAACTTGCCAATGAATGCCGCATAAGCCAACACCTGGTTGACCAGGCCTGGAGTGATCCATCCAGTTACGGACCGTCTGATGCCATACCCCAGAGGCTATTGCCTTATCTACAGTATGCTGGCTACTTACAAGCCAGCAGTGTTCCCACATTTGTCATTGGTCAGGAGTTGCTCACCGGCGCAGTTTCAGAAAATAATCTGCGACAAGCAGCTGAACGCATTCAATCTGAACTATAATCAAGTAATCTTGAAGTAACCAATTTAACACTATAGCTAATGAATCAGATGAACTTCCCTGATAGTGATTTCTGGAACTATTCAGTACAACTATTTCAAATTCCAGAAGTGGAGAATCAGTGCCTCTCACTACAGGATAATTACAATGCAGACGTCAATGTCCTTCTCTGCTGCTGCTGGGCCGCAGAACAGGCGATCGAGCTCAATGTCGACGATATCCAGTCACTAGTTGAAACCAGTCGCCCATGGCAAACCACCATCATCGGCCCAATACGCGACACGCGCAGACTCATGAAGCAAAATGTTATGGCAATGCCGAGTAAAATGTCTGACGACACCATGGATAAACTACGCGAGATGGAACTCAATGCCGAACACATGGCTCAGCTAGCACTGGAAAAAGCCATTAAAGAACATCAACAGCCAACAACTGAAGATATTTCCGCCGTCGAATGTGCCACCCGAAACAGCCTTCGCTACCTGCAGCAACTCGACAATGATGCTGATATCAATAATGCAACTCAAAACCTGAGCGCCTTACTGGAAGCGATCTACCAGGACAGTGAGTCAATACAAGTGGCCCTGATGACAAGCGTTGACTGATTAGTCTTCTACTCTACCCAACAATGCATCTTTCAGGTCTTCGCCCACCGGCTGTGGCCCCAACCAGATACTGAGCAGGGCCTGATTGAAATCTTCACCCTGGATTACACCCTGCTCAACGCCATTCAACATCACCCGGGTTCCCTGGTCAGGCACATAATCCAGCATAATGACATCCCCCGAGACGACAGAACTGAACAGATTATTGAACTGTTCAATACGTGATGACAATCGCGTCAATTGCGCCGCCGACAGGTTCTCCTCAAAGCCTTCATTCCAGGCCTTAACCAGTTTCTCCCTACTCACTTCGTCATATAAAAAATGCATCTGTACACGCTTGGCGCCTGATGCCTTAATCACCTCAACAGCATCCTGTGTTGTCTGCTCGAGATAAAGTGCAGCAATGTAAATTTTAAAAAAGAACTTATATCGAATACCGATTCCATTGAGCTTCAATGTTTGTTCATAACCGGGAATTAAAGCAAACTCATCAAAATCAATTTTAGCCAGCGTTCTGGCATGTACAGGCCATAAAAACATTAACAACAGACAAAAAACCACCTTATTTCGCATTATTCTCTCCTGACGAATGTACACAGCTAACTCAGTCACTATAATGAAACTATGACACTTTTTATTTTTGGCACATGCTATGGCTGTTCAAGATAGAGCCTACATTATCAGAGTGTATGTTTCATACATTGTGTTGTCCTGCATTTTCACCGGCATTCTTGAATTTCTTCATAGCGTCACCATTCATGCCGATATCAACAGCATCAATTTTACTGTTCCCCTGTTAGCTGGCATTATATTTGGCTACCTGCTAGCTAAAACCCACATCCTCAGCAAACAACTGGGTAGACTGGCTAGCACCGATGCGCTCACTGGTGCCTACAACCGACTGCAATTCGACCTGCTACTTAAATCTGAAATTGATAAAAGCCAACGCTATGGCAACAAATTTTGTATCATCACCATGGACCTGGATCATTTCAAAAACATCAATGACCAGTACGGTCACCAGACAGGTGACATGGTGATAAAAACCTTCAGCAATATCATCATGGATAAAAATCGGGCCTCAGATATATTTGCCCGCTATGGTGGTGAGGAATTTATTATTCTCGCACGTGAAGCAAATCTTGCTCAAACGGTTAAACATGCCGAACGGTTGTGTCATGAAGTTGCCAATCACCAATTTGGCATCGTTAAACAGGTCACCTGCAGTTTTGGCGTAACCGAATTCAAAAGTCAGCAAGACACACGAGAAAGTTTATTGAAGCGAGCTGACACCGCACTCTATAACGCCAAAGAAAACGGACGTAATCGCGTGGAGCAGCTCTGATCCTATTCAGTTTTTTAGTCCTGACCACACCCTAATTTCAGGGCGCGGTGCAATTCACTCCAGGGTCTGCGACATTCGGAGTTACGACACTGCCGTCTGGTAGCAAACTCACTAAATCAGCCAGTTCAGTACATGACATGGTAACGTTACCCGTCAAGTTAATACTAGTAGCATTGATCAAGCTAACTAAATCATCCACATTACCAACACCTTGACCACCGATGCTATTATTTTGTATGACCAGCTCTGTCAAATTGACCAAACTTGCCAATGGATTGACATCAGTGATCTTGTTATTGTCTAACAACAATGTATTAAGGTTCGTTCCCAGTCCCGCCAGGGGTGTCACATCGTAGATATCGTTATAAGACATAGTCAAATCTGTCAGCGTTGTCAGCCCTGACAGGACACCTACATTGAAAATATTATTATAGCCCATGTCCAGATCGCTCAGACTACTCAACGTCGACAGCACACTCACATCAAAAATATTATTATCGTACAAAGTTAATGTCGCCAACGCTAGTTT
>JBFFSQ010000013.1:0-29560 GCA_041572275.1 Gammaproteobacteria bacterium | reverse complement strand
GTGACGATCTACACAGAGCCCTGTCTGTCTGGCCGGAATTTGAACCGTATTCAACTGAACTCATACAGGCATACCCACCTGCCGTCGAGGGTTACCACCAGCTGAATCTTTTTGATCATCGTGTCAGTCTCACCTTGATGTTAGGTGAGGCTGAAACCATGTTTGAGCAACTCGATGCACGCGTTGATGCCTGGTATCTGGATGGTTTTGCACCAGGAAAGAATCCGGATATGTGGACTCAGGATTTGTTTCAGCAAATGGCTCGCCTGAGTCATGAGGATACACGTTTCAGTACCTTCACTGCGGCCGGTTTTGTTCGTCGTGGCCTCGAAGCGGCAGGTTTTTCAGTCAATAAAGTCAAAGGTTTTGGCCAGAAGCGGGAGATGCTGGCCGGGGTAATGACAGCGACGGCTAGTAGTGGGCAAAACCAGCCCTGGTTTCAGGTGCCTGAATTTACACCAGCCACAAAACGTGTGGCTGTGGTGGGTGCGGGGATCGCGGGTGTGACCACAGCCTGGGCGCTCGCCAATCGAGGCTGGCAGGTTGAGCTGATTGATAAACAGGATGATCTGGCACAGGAGGGGTCAGGAAATCCGGCGGGAGTCATCCTGCCCCGGATCAGTCTGGATCATTCAGCTGAGGCTGAGTTTTATAACTCGGCTTATTTTCATGCCCTTCGTGAGCTGGAAAAAACCAGTGTCGATGATACAACGCATAACTGGCAAATGAGTGGCGTTATTCAGCTAGCATCCAGTGAGCGCATTAAGAAACAGATTAAGCAGCTGGATGTCCCCGCTGAACTGGCTCACGCTATTAGTGCAGAACGTGCCAGTGATATTAGTGGTATGACCATAACTGATGAGGCATTGTATTATCCCCGGGCCGGTTGGTTATGCCCACAACAGTTATGTCGTTTGTTACTTGAGCAGGCGAGTGATCGTATTACGGTGCATTACCATCGCGAACTCAGTCGATTAGAATCAGTCCATAATAGATGGCAACTGCATGATGTCGAAGATGGTGTGATTTGCGAGACCGATGCGGTGGTATTGGCGAATGCCAATGGTGTCAAAAACATCAAGCAAACAGCCTGGTTGGCGGTTGAAGCCGTGCGAGGCCAGATTAGTTATTTGCCAGCGACAACCCGGAGTCAACAGATCCATACGCCCATATGCTATGAAGGGTATATCCTGCCGCAACGTGATGGCCAGCATGTGATGGGGGCTACTTTTAAGCCCGGCCAGGATTCTATTGCAGTGAATCTGCCTGAGCATGAAGAGAATTTAGCTCAACTAGAACATTGGTTGCCTGATATTACGACAGTTGATGCCGCGAGTTTACACGGGCGAGCAGCTTTGCGTGCGGTAGCGAGCGATCGGATGCCACTGGTAGGTGCAGTAGTTGATATAGCGCACTTTAAAAATACCTATGCAGATTTACAGAAGGGTAAGCCAGCCAGTCAATATCAACCTGCAATCTGTTATGCTGGTTTGTATGTTAATGTAGGACACGGTGCCAGGGGGTTGACCTCCTGTTTCCTGTCGGCTGATTTGATTGCGGCACAGCTGAATAATGAGCCTCTGCCGGTATCACGCAGAGTCCAGTATGCATTGAACCCCACGCGCTTCATGGTGCGTGCATTAAAGAAAGGTCAATTGGTAAAGAATGAAAATAATAACAACACTACTGATGATTTGTCTGGTCACAAATGTACAGGCGGCCTGTGATGATCCGCCAGCACCTGATGTTAACTGGAGTGGTTGTGATAAGGCGGGGATTAATTTATCGGGTGTAGATTTACGTGATGCGATTATGACCCGGATGAACTTGGCCGGTGCTGATTTGAGTCAGGCGCGGATGAATGGCGTTGATCTGAATTTCTCAAATCTTAAGGGTGCTAACTTTACAGGTGCATCTTTGAAAAAAACACGTCTGGTTGGGGTAGATGCACAACAGTCTAATTTTTCTCAGACACGAATGAATGCGTCACGCTTGAGTCGCGCCAATTTAAAGCAGGCTAATTTTGAACAGGCAATACTGGATGAGGCCGGTTTTTATGAGGTGAAGGCTGAACAGGCTTCATTTAAAAAAGCCCGTATGACTGAAGTCGATCTAAAACGTGCCAGGTTATATGCAGCATCATTTGATGATGCTGATGCGAGTCAGGCTGACTTTTCAGGTGCTGACATGGAGGCCGCAACATTAAAAAATACCAACCTGACCAAGGCGAAACTGGATCGTGTTAATTTAACGGATGCAGATTTTACTGATGCGAATTTAACCAAGGCATCATTACGTGAAGCGGTAATTGATGGGGCTGTTTTTGACAATGCCAATCTAAGTGATGCCAATTGGACTGATTACCAACGTTGTCGTTCTGGTTCAGTTGGAGAGTGTCGGTAGTTGTTAAAACAAAGTTAATGGTTGATGGTTAATCGTTAATAGTGTTTAAGATGGATGACTGAAGCTTAAGCTGTCGTATGTTTTTTGCATAGGAATAATTCCTGATTTCACATTTGCTCTAGGTAAACTTCCCTGTTTTTATTTCGCGATGTAGTGCACAAAAAAGTCTTGTGCATGATCCATGTTATTGAATATAAAAGTTATTTTGTTGTTGCTTAATTAAATCAAAAAAATAGCCGGGAAATCGGCCTAACCTGTTCGGGTGATGGTGCTTGAGTCCTCTGAACTTTATATTTTTTCATAAAAATACAAATGAAACTCATGCTTAGTGATATCGCATTCTGTTGGATAATTGAGTCTTGTCAGTGTGTGGTGCTACAACCGTGGTTTTGGCATGTATAGAAATGTGAAATATAAAACAGGATTCACCTCTGGGATTACGTGAAATGGACAAGCAACAACGCGAATTATTTAGAGTGGAGTTTCCACAGTTCTATTCACCC
The DNA here is from genome assembly GCA_041572275.1 of Gammaproteobacteria bacterium. GTDB lineage: Bacteria > Pseudomonadota > Gammaproteobacteria > SZUA-229 > SZUA-229 > JBFFSQ01. The sequence goes on along the minus strand of JBFFSQ010000013.1, from coordinate 26,654 downwards.
TCATTGCATCTGGAAGATGGGCGCTATGATGTGCAGGATCTATCGGAGTGTTGTGTCAGGTTTAAAGTAGAGGCTACGGATACCTTTAAGGTGACCGAGAATGTTTACGGTATTATTCGTTTTCCAGATGATGATATTTATGACTGCAGTGGGACAGTAGTTAGAGTCTCAGAGAATAATGTTATCATTGAACTGGATAAGCCAATTCCCTTGCCAAAAATCAAATCAGAGCACTTAACGATTCTATATCAATCGGTTACTGTTTAAAAAAGTGACTTTGAGTCTTTATTGGTTAATCGTTAATTGCGTGTATACCCGATGAGCAAAGCGTAATTCGCGGTATGTTTCGAACAAATACCCTGAATTAAATAACAGTATTAACTCGTGGTAGCATCTTCCGATGGCGAGAAAATAAAAATGTGTGTACTAGCTGTCAGTGATGCTGATTAATCGGTGTATTTAATAATGCGGTGGTGGGACTTCTTCTTCCGGTTTTTTGATGTGGTCTTCGGCTACCGATTTCAGTTTGCGGTTGAGCAGTTCAATATGCCGTATCAGTTCGTCGATGGTATTCTGTTGTTGCACGATGACTTTGTCCAGTTGTTCCAGGTGGTCTTCCTGGTGAGTCAGACGAATTTCAATATCGATTAAGCGTTCTTCTTCCATTGTTTACTGGTCTCCTTGTTTGACCCAGAGATAGGCTGCACCCGCCACACCCGCTGGCATGGCCAGGAAATTGATAACGGGAATGCTGGTGAGCAGGAAGACACCGGAACCAAAGCCCAGTGACAGGAATTTTTGTGATACTGCCTGTTGATTGATTTCTTTGAAATAGTGGCCGTGGTTACTCATTGGGTAATCAATATATTCCAGTGCCAGCATCCAGGCGCCGAATACCAGCCATAATGGCGGCGCGATGATATTGATCACTGGAATAAATGAAATAATCAGGATCAGCACAGACCATTTCAACAGGTATAACAATTTGCCCATCTCGGAGCCCAGGGATTTTTTGATGGTCTGCCAGGCTGGAAATGATGGTGATTCTTTCAGGCTTTCTCCACGTAATAGCATTTCGGTTTTTTCGGCGAGCAGGCTGTTAAAAGGCGCTGCTAGTATGTTGGCCAGAAACGTGAAGCTGTAGAACACCAGAAAGAAAATCATGATGGCAAACAGGGGCCAGAGTAACCAGCTCAGGCCATCGACCAGCCAGCTTAACCAGCTGGGAAAACTGTTAAATAATGATGTCATCCATTGATCAAATAAACGGATCAGGAAATAGATGGCGACACTGAACAGGGTAATATTGATCGTTAAGGGCACAATCACAAACCGGCGCAGACCGGGTTGGCTGATCAGGCTTAATCCTTTGAGGGAATAGGCAAATCCTTTGAACAGATTCAACATAGCAATATCCTGGTAATTCTATTTGAGCGTGTTTTCAAATCCCTGCCTGGCCAGCAGTGCGCTGCCATAACAGGCTTCTGTGTGCTGCGCAGTATAAACTGGAACGCCAGTCATGTGGCTGCGAATTGCTGTCCAGGCAGGGTTATGGCTACCGCCACCACAGGTGGTGATAGAGACCGGTGCGTTGGCGCCCAGTTCCCTCAGCTTCTGGTAGCCCTCATGTTCGATTCGGCTGATACCTTCGAGTATGCCCTGGAAAAACTGAACATCGTCTGTGGGTCGCGGTGAGAGTTGCGGCTGTTGTTCCGGATTGTTGTGCGGGAAGCGTTCACCCGGTTGAGACAGCGGGTAATAGTACAGACCGGTGGCTTTTTCTGGCTCCAGCAGTGGCGTCATCTGGTCGAGCTGTGCCTGGTTGAAAAACTGTTTCAGCACCGCGCCACCGCTATTGGAGGCGCCACCGGCCAGCCAGTGATGGCCCAGCTTGTGACTATAGATTCCATATTTAGCGGAAAAAACCGGCTGTTCTGAAATGATTTTTAATACCAGCGTGCTACCCAGCGAGGTGACGGCTTCGCCGGGACGGCTGACGCCGGTAGCGATAAAGGCGGCGATACTGTCAGTGGTGCCGGCTACCAGTTTACAGTCATCGGCCAGGTTAAAGCGGCGACAGGCAGTGGCTTCAACTGTCGCTGTAATGCTCCCTGGCGCGACCACTTTGGGTAGTAAGCTACGCTTGAGTTTGAGTTGATCGAGCCAGTCGGGCCATTCACCACGTTGTGGGTCGTAGCCGGTTTTGAGGGCATTATTTTCATCGGTGATATCGAAGCGACCTGAAAACTGGCCGGCAATCCAGTCGGCCTGATGCAGTAGATGAGTGGCGTGAGGATACTGGCGTTGTAAATACAGGCATTTGGCCAACCCGGAACTGGCGCCGTGGGCGGCTGAGTTTTCGTCTGCATACTGTTCCAGGGTGCGGGCTTCTTCACTACAGCGACTGTCGTTGTACATCAGCGCCGGCGCCAGGGGTGTACCCTCTGCATCGGTCGCCAGTACAGTACCCGAGGTGCCATCAATGGAGATGGCTTTCACCTGTTGTGGATTAATCGTGATGAATAGCTGATCCAGTACGGCACTCACCGCCTGCCACCAGAGTTCGGCGTGCTGTTCGACGTCATGGTGGTTAGTGATCGGGGCCGCCATGGGTTGTGTACATAACGCCAGGATGTTAGCCGAAGCATCAATCGCGCAAGCGCGACAGCCTGATGTGCCTAGATCGATACCAACGTAGATGTGTTTCATGATGGTTGTCATGCAGACGCCAGTTGCAGGCATGACCTGCCGGCTGACGTCTGGGAGAGGCTTTAAGGCAGTGTGACCAGTTCAGGTGCTACCCAGCCTGGTGCACGATGCTCGGCGACCACGGTGGTATAGACGCCACCGCGGACGTTGAATTCGGCGGTAATACGCATGAAACGGGGTTCACAGGCGGCGACCAGGTCGCTGAGGATCTGGTTGGTAACATCTTCGTGAAAGGCGCCTTCATCGCGGAATGACCAGATGTACAGTTTGTACGATTTCAGCTCGACACACTTCTGATCAGCAATGTATTCCAGGTCGATGGTGGCGAAGTCAGGCTGACCGGTTTTCGGGCACAGACAGGTAAATTCAGGTGTGCTGATACGAATCGTGTAGTCGCGTTCAGGACGTGGATTGTCGAAAGTTTCGAGGGCCTTGCTGGGCTGAGTCGACATAGTAAACCTCTTTAAATTCAAAAGCTTATCAGCTTGTGACGATTTAATTAAAACAATATGTGAAATTGCGCGGCATTATAGCGCGAAATTGCTATACTAGGCCGCTTTAAAAAATACAATTTCAAAAATACCAAAGGAAGCAGGACTCAACCTCAATGCGACTGAGTAAAATCAAGCTGGCGGGCTTTAAATCATTTGTTGACCCAACCACCATCAATTTTCCAAGTAATCTGACCGGCATCGTGGGCCCTAATGGCTGTGGTAAATCCAATACCATTGATGCAGTACGCTGGGTAATGGGGGAGTCATCAGCCAAGCATTTACGTGGTCAGTCCATGGATGATGTCATCTTCAGTGGTTCGTCTTCACGCAAGCCGGTGGGGCAGGCCTCAGTTGAGCTGGTATTTGATAATAGTGAGGGCAAGCTGGAAGGCCCCTATGCACAATATAACGAAATTTCTGCCAAACGCATGGTCAGTCGTGATGGCCAGTCGAAATATTTCCTTAATGGCACCAAGTGCCGTCGTCGTGATATTGCCGATTTGTTCCTTGGCACCGGTCTGGGTCCACGTAGTTATGCCATCATTGAACAGGGCATGATTTCACGCCTGATCGAGGCTAAACCGGAAGAACTGCGTGTGTTTCTGGAAGAGGCTGCGGGCATTTCAAAATACAAAGAACGCCGTCGAGAAACTGAAACTCGCATTCGCCATACCCGCGAAAATCTGGATCGTCTGGATGACCTGCGTGAAGAAGTGGATAAACAACTGTCCCACTTGCAGCGTCAGTCGCGCACGGCCGAACGTTATAAAGAATTCAAGCAGTCCGAGCGTCAGTTCAAAGCTGAGCATCTGGCTTTGCGTTGGCGTGAACTGAATAAGGAAATGAGCAATCGTGAGCAGGCGATCAGCGAGCAGCAGACCCATCTTGAGGAAAGCATTGCTGAACAGCGCAACGTTGAAGCCGAGCTGGAGAAACAGCGTGAGCAACGCACCGAGGCGACTGAGTCATTAAATTCAGTACAGGGTCGTTACTACAAGTTGGGTTCTGAAATCTCACGTCTGGAGCAGTCGATTCAGCATCAGAAGGAAATGTTCCAGCGTCAGCAAAATGATTTACGTGAGCTGGAGGCCGCCCTGGAAGAAGCGGAAATTACTTTGGGTAATGATCGCGAGCAGCTCGAAGAAATTACCCTTGTGCTGGAAGAAAGTGAACCGCAGCTGGAAATGCAGCGAGAAGCTCAACACATTACCAATGAGGCGCAGCAGGAAGCTGAGCAGGCCATGCACGAATGGCAAAGTGCCTGGGAAGATTACAACCGACGCGCGGCAGAGCCTTCACAGGAAGCTCAGGTAGAACGCACCCGAATGGAACAGCTGGAACGCCATATTGGCCAGTTGCAGCAACGTCTTGAACGTATTAATGAAGAAAAGCAGAAACTGACCGGCGATGAAATGGAAATCGAACTGGAACAGTTGCGTGAGCAGGGTGAGCAGGCCGAGATGCAAAAGGCCGAGCTGGAAGAGCGTGTTGCTGAAGTGCTGGAGGCGATCAATCGTGATCGTGAACAGAATAATCAGCTGAATCATGAACAGGATGCCATGCAGCGTCAGTTACATGATGGCCGCGGTCGTCTTGCTTCGCTGGAAGCTTTGCAGCAGGCGGCACTGGGTAAAAAAGAGAAAGCTATAGGTGGCTGGCTGGAGCATCAGGGGCTGACTGATAATGCTCGTCTGGCAGAAAACATCCAGGTCGAATCTGGTTGGGAGAAAGCCACGGAAACCGTCCTCGGCCACTACCTGGAAGCAATTTGCGTTGAAGGCATGGATACATTGTCTTCGGCACTGAGCAGTTTAGAGCAGGGTAGTCTGACCCTGTTTGATACTGCCGTTGAAAATGCCACCACTACAGTGGCTGGTAGTTTAAGTGATAAGGTGCAAGCACCCTGGTCATTAGGTGGTCTGTTGCACGGCGTGCGTACGGCGGATGATCTTAACCAGGCACTGGCTATGCGTGCCGGTCTCGCTGAAGCCGAATCAGTCATTACCCGTGATGGTATCTGGCTGGGGAAAAACTGGCTACGGGTGGCTCGTGACCAGGATGAGAAAAGCGGTGTACTGGCCCGTGAACAGGAAATTAAGCAACTGTCTGAAAGCCTGGAAAGCCTGGAGATGCAGGCGGATGAAATCGAGCAACGCATTCAGGATGGTCGGGCTAATCTACAGAATCGTGAGCAACAGCGTGAGCAATGGCAGGCTGAACTGAACGAGGCCCATGGCCGATGTGCTCAGATTCAGGCACAAATTACCGCACGTCAGTCGCGTCTTGAACAGATCATGAATCGCAACCAGAATTTGCAGGAAGAGTCTGCCGAGCTGCAAAGCCAGATTTCCCGCGAAGAGACGGACATGGAGACTGCCCGTCGTAAGCGTAATGAAGCGATGACACAGATTGAAGTGTTGTCCCGTGAACGTGAAGACCTGACCGGTCAGCGTGAAGTGTTGCAAACCCGTTTGCATGAGGCACGTAGCAAGGCACAGACTGAACGTGAAGCCGTGCATGAGCTGGCGATTCGCATTGAATCTAAACGCACAGCCAAACGTAGCCTGCAGCAGAATATTGAGCGCATGTCACAACAACTCGAGCAGCAGCAACAACGCCGCAGTGAGTTACAGCGGGTATTGGCCTCTGGCGAAGAGCCGGTTGATAATATGCAGCAGGAACTGGAAAGTTTTCTGGCACAACGTCTGGAAGTAGAAGAGCAGCTAGCCGAGGTAAGGCGTACGGTAGAGGCTATCGACAATGACATGCGCAGTCTGGAACAGAAACGCAGTGAATTCGAACAGAAGTCACAGATGATTCGATCTAGCCTGGAACAGGCGCGGATTAATTCACAGGAAGTCAGGGTGCGTTGTCAGACGGTGCAGGAGCAACTCGATGAGACTGATTACCAGGCAGACGAGCTGCTGGAAGCGATTGGCGAGCACGCCCGTATCGATGACTGGCAACGTAAACTGGATGATATTGCACAGAAAATTGCACGTCTGGGGCCAATCAACCTGGCCGCTATTGATGAGTATAAAGAGCAGCAGAAACGAAAAGAGTATCTGGATTCTCAGCATGCCGATGTGACCGAAGCGCTGGAAACCCTGGAAAAAGCCATTGCCAAGATCGATCGGGAAACTCGTACACGTTTCAAAGATACCTATGAGCATGTCAATAGCCGTCTACAGGAAATGTTCCCTCGCCTGTTCGGGGGCGGTCAGGCCTATCTGGAAATGACGGGTGATGATTTACTGGATACCGGTGTCATGGTCATGGCACGACCACCGGGTAAACGCATCAGCAATATTCATCTGATGTCCGGTGGTGAAAAGGCATTGACGGCAGTGGCACTGGTATTTGCGATTTTTGAACTGAATCCGGCACCGTTCTGTATGCTCGATGAGGTTGATGCGCCGCTGGATGAAGCCAATGTTGGTCGTTTCTGCGAACTGGTGCGTGATATGTCCAAACGCGTACAGTTCATTTTCATTACCCATAATAAGACCACGATGGAGCTGTCTGAGCAGCTCAGTGGTGTGACCATGCGTGAAGCCGGTGTTTCACGTCTGGTGTCGGTTGATGTTCAGGAGGCAGCGAAAATGGTGGCGACTGCCTGATGGATGAACTGCGCTGGATCTTACTCGGGATTGGCGCCGTATTTATCCTGGGTATTTACTGGTGGGGGCGTTCAAAAAAGAGCGCGTCTGATGACTATTCGCATATGCCAGTGGAAGATATCCCCCCTTTGACAGTCAAGGAATCTGACGATGACTGGAAAGACGGAGTCGGTCCGGTTCGCGTGATTTCATCCGATACGCCTGATGCACCTTCTGTGCGTCCAGATGACACTGAGTCTGTAATTTCCCGAAGTGAACCCGAACCTGATGTTGCTTCAGTCTATGAGCCAGAACCGGTTGTAGATGACACTGAAAGTGAGCAGCCACTGACACGTCAAGAATCTGCTGAGCCAGCTGTTGATTCGTTGGATGAGGATAGTGAACTGCAGCTTGAGGGGGCAGATACAGACATTGCCCAGGCGGACAATACTGCTCCAGTAGAAGATATCGATGTGTCAGATGTCATTGTGTTATATCTGGTCGCGCAACGGGGAGAATTCATTAAAGGTGAACAGATTTTAAGTGCGACTTATGCCAGTGCGCTGGAATATGGCGATATGAATATCTTTCACCGTAAAGATGAACAGCAGAAGATTCTGTTTAGTCTGGCTGATATGCTAGATCCTGGTAGTTTTGATATCGATAATATGCATGAACACCGGACCCGGGGCATGAGCTTATTCATTCAACTGGATTTGTGTGATGATCCGGTACGGGCGCTGGATGATATGCTGATCTGTGCACATAATCTGGCCACCATGCTATCACTGCAAATATGTGATCAAAACCGTCAGTTGTTGAATGAAAGTGTGGCAGCAGCTTTGAGATCTAAAGCCAAACAGATTAGAGACGCACGCAAGCATTAGTCGATTAAATTCAGTTCTGAACACGTAATCAATTTTAAATATTCAGGTTTTTCGATGTCTTCAAAAGCACAGGCAGCCCAACAAATCGATCAATTGCGCCAGCAGCTCAATCATCATAGTTATCAGTATTATGTCCTTGATGATCCTGAAATTCCTGATGCCGAATATGACCGACTGTATCGTCAGCTACAGCAGCTCGAGTCGCAATATCCTGAGCTGATTACCACTGACTCCCCGACCCAGCGTGTGGGTGATCAGCCACTGCAGGCCTTTGACCAGGTGAAACATGAAGTGCCCATGCTGTCACTGGATAATGTGTTCGATGAGGATGAACTCAAGGCTTTCTATAAGCGCATTCGCCAGCGTCTGAATACTGATGAGACCATTGAGTTTGCAGCTGAGCCTAAACTCGATGGTCTGGCGGTTAGCCTGTTGTATGAAAACGGCATACTGGTGAGGGCGGGCACTCGGGGCGATGGTTTTACCGGTGAGGATATTACCCAGAATATTCGTACCTTGCATTCAGTCCCGCTGCGTCTGTTAGGCGATGATTATCCTTCGCGTCTGGAAGTGCGTGGTGAAGTGTTTATGCCCAGTGCGGGTTTTGAGGCGTTGAATCAGAAAGCGCGTGAAAATGACGAAAAGGTGTTTGCGAATCCCCGTAATGCTGCTGCAGGTTCATTGCGCCAGCTTGATCCAAGAGTGACTGCCAGTCGACCCCTGGCGATGTATTGTTATGCGGTGGGTGCTATGGATGACCTGAGCACTTTTAACACGCATAGCGAACTGCTGAATCGGCTGCAGGACTGGGGGCTGCCCTTGTGTAAGGAGCGGACAGTCGTGACCGATGTGACAGGCTGTATCGACTATTTTAATCAAATGGCTGAGCAGCGAGCGTCCTTGCCCTATGAAATCGATGGCATTGTCTACAAGGTTAATCGACTGGATTGGCAAAAGACCCTGGGTTTTGTGGCGCGGGCGCCGCGTTGGGCCATAGCCCATAAGTTTCCGGCCCAGGAAGAAATGACTCGTATAAATGCGGTTGAGTTTCAGGTTGGACGTACCGGCGCCCTGACTCCGGTGGCGCGTCTGGAGCCCGTATTTGTCGGTGGTGTCACCGTCAGTAATGCGACCTTGCATAATATGGATGAGGTCCGACGTAAGGATGTCAGGGTGGGTGATCAGGTCATCGTACGTCGGGCCGGGGATGTCATTCCTGAAGTCGTTCGTGTGGTACCCGGAAGCCGTCATGATGGCGCAAAGCCAATCATGTTGCCGACACATTGCCCGGTCTGTGGATCCGATGTGACACAGGAAGAAGGTGAAGCGGTGGCTCGTTGCAGTGGGGGCCTGTATTGTCGGGCCCAGCGTAAGGAATCGATTAAGCATTTCGCTTCACGCAAGGCCATGGATATCGATGGACTGGGAGATAAACTGGTTGAGCAGTTAGTGGATGAGGGACTGATTGAGCATGTTGATGATCTTTATCGTCTCAGCATTGAACAGCTGGTTGGTCTTGAACGAATGGGTGAGAAGTCAGCCACGAATCTGGTCGCCGCATTAGAAACCAGTAAGTCGACCAGTTTGCATCGGTTTATCTATGCCCTGGGTATACGCGAAGTGGGTGAAGCTACGGCACAAAGTTTGGCTCAGCACTTCGGAACGCTGGAATCGTTAATGGCGGCTGATAACGAGCAGTTACAAACTGTTACCGATGTCGGGCCTATTGTCGCTTCGCATATCGAGCGCTTCTTCCGCCAGACGCATAATCTCGAGGTGGTCAACAAGCTTTGTGAAGCCGGTATTCACTGGCCGAATCTTGAACCGAAGGATGAAAGTGAACAGTTGCTGGCAGGCCAGATATTTGTGATTACCGGCACCTTGAGTCAAATGAGTCGAGATGAGGCCAAGCAGGCTTTACAGGCAGCTGGTGCAAAAGTGACGGGCAGTGTGTCGAAAAAGACTGACTATGTTGTGGTAGGCGATAGTCCAGGATCAAAAGCAGCCAAGGCAGAACAGCTGGGAGTCAAGATTCTGAATGAGGATGATTTAAAGCGTTTACTTGCAGAGTCAGGGGTAGGACAATCGTGAGGTCTAGTTTTTCTTGATCTTATATAGTTCCAGATACTCCCGGGTACCGGTATTTTCCGGAGGCAGGCGTCGCAGCTGGTCGATGCTGCCTGTTTTCAGCAACGATTTCATATAGCTGACATTCTGACTGACTGACTCAAGATAAAAATTTTCACCACTGAAATGTATGCCAGCATATTTGTAGACACCTTTGAACAGATGATCCAGTCGGTGCTGAACTTCATTCTGATAGAAGCGTGGTGTCTGGCTTAGTAGATCTTCAGCTGATTTGAATAAAATTTTGATTTTACCATCACTGGTCTGGCTGTGTGTCAGACCACCGAGGACAAATTCTGGATAGAGGCGATCGCGGCATTTTTCCAGGTAGCAGCGGTCAGCCATCTGTGCAATGAGATCAGCCGTCCCAATCATGTAACCCAGTAGATGATACTTTGTGTCCGGTAGTTTAATGTTTTCAGGCAGCACTTCATAGCCTGTGTAATGGACCATATTGGCAGCGATTTCGGCATAATGGCCCTGGCCGATCATGTTGAGGTATTTGCGCAGGAATGTGGCGCTGCGGCTAACATGAATACGCGTATATTCAGCACCGTTCTGGTGTTCTGAATCCGATTTTTCACGAATGTAGCCAGAGTCGTGGAATAGTGCAGTAATGATGGCAATGACCGCATTTTCAGATCCCAGGGTGTAATGACTGACATTCTGACGCTCATGACCGTCAATAATGCGAGCCAGGGCCAGGGTCATGTCCAGGGTGTGCTGCTTGTCATGATAAAAGGTGTCACAACCATGGTAGCCATCAAAATGTCCTTCAAACAGGTTGTCGAAGTCTTCAAAAGCTCGTCTTAATAGAGAGACGTCAACCTTGATATAGCAGCCATGAAAAATATCGCAGACAATGTTGCACACAGCCAGACTATTGGAAACGTCGACAGTATTGGTGACATCAAATTGAGAATTACGATTGTTCATAGCGGCGGTCTTTCATCATTTAATAGCTGAATGCTACTAAGAATGACCTTGAACTGTTTGTGAGTTTATTCACAGTCAAGTTTTTAAAAGACGACAAAAGTGGCTGATTTTGCCGATAATGTGAATCAAGTCTGTTTTTATATGGCTATTACCCTACTTATTTTTGGGTATGTGTGAAGACACCATCCCAGTTATTACCCGGTGGATGGTTACGATAATAAGCAATGCGGTCGAGATAGATCATGTAAATCGAGCGTTTTGGTTCAGATTGGCTAAGGGCAAAAATTTCTTGTTCAGCATCATCCCACTTTTGGGCTCGATATAGCTTGATTGCATGGTGGAATTTCTTAATGCTATTACGTGTACTAATATCAATATGCTCAATTAAGCCTATCGGTTCATAAATTCGTACCGGTTTATCTTTACCCTTAACCCTGACGAGGTCGAGCTCCCGGTATTCAAATTCAGGTACGGCATGTCGGGTATATTCACTGGTAATGATTTCTACACCATAGGTTTTAGTGAGTCCTTCCAGGCGTGAGCCCAGGTTAACAGCGTCTCCCAGTACCGTGTAATCTACGCGGAATTCAGAGCCTTTGTTACCCACATTCATGGGCCCAGAATTAATTCCTACACCAATATGAATTTCGGGCCAGCCACGCTGGCGGAATTCCCTGCGCATCTGCTGGGTGGCCTGTAACATTTCCATTCCCGAGATAAGTGCATTACGTGCATGTTGGCGGTCTTCCAGAGGTGCACCCCAGAAAGCCATGATGGCATCACCCATATATTTATCGATCGTACCCCGGTTATGATGAATAACACGGGTCAGAGGCGTTAAAAATGCATTGATGAACTCGGTCAGTTCTTTAGGTTCCATCGACTCAGAGATGTTGGTGAAGTTGCGAACATCTGTGAAAAGCACACTCATATCACGGATTTCGCCATCTAGATTGATCTCGGCCAGGTTGCGACTCATTTCATCTACAAGATCAGGGGGAACATATTGACCGAACAAATGTGTTAACTGACGTTTGCCTCGGGATTCCACGAAGAAACCATAGGTCATATTCAGCATGTAGAGTAGTAAGATCAGCAGCAGGGGAGATGCTATGGGCAATACCATTTGCCAGTTGTTCCAGGCGGTAGCATTAATTGTTACTACGATAGCGAATGCCAGAGCCATGCACAGACTTCCCCATACAGGACTCAGCACGGGCAATATGAATGTCAGTGCCAGACCTAAAATCAACAACAGTAGAATCTCAAAGCCAAGAATGTATTCTGGTTGATGTTTGATGGTTTGATCCAGAATACCCTGGATTATATTGGCATGCACCTCAACACCTGGAAAGGCTGCCTGTAGGGGGGTTGTTCTGAGGTCAAGTAGGCCAGCAGCGCTGGTGCCAAATAGTCCGATTTTATTCTGTAATATATCGACGGGAATATTTTTTTCGATGATATCGATGGCCGAAATATATTGAAAACTATGGTGTTTGCCTATGTAGGGAATGAGTACTCCAGCATGTTCATCAACGGGAATTGCGATTGGGCCTATGTAGATCCATTCAAGTGACTTTTCACCGCTAGCTTCATCGAATGTACTAAAACCTAGTTTAAGTGCATTGTCTTTTAGTGCCGCGCGGGTAACGGCCAGAGCCAGTGATTCATAAAGTTTTCCATCATATTCCTGTAACAGGGGGACACGACGAAAGATACCATCTTCATCCAGTAGTGGATTGTCAAAGTAGCCTGCCGTCAGTGCTTGAGACTGTAATAGTTGTAAATTGGCTGAATAACCGGCAGCGCGTATAAATGAAAAACTATTGATGATAGATTGATCAAAATCGGGAACAGGTTCGGGCAAGGTGCCTTTTCTTAATGAGCTGTCATCCTGGTCGAATACAATACCCAGTACAGTTTTACGATTGACCAGGGCATTGGCAAATTTCTGGTCACGAAACAGAGAGGGTGCTATTTGATTATATAGCTGCTGGAAATCTGAGTTATCGGCTAAAGGACTATTGGCCATAGATGACAGGATTCTATCCCTCGCATCTTCATCTTGTTCTGCAAATAAAATATCAAAGCCAATGACATTGATCTTGTAATAGTCAAACAGGGTATCAACCAGGTTGGCCAGTACATCACGGCTCCATGGCCATTGTCCAATTGCACTCATGCTTTTTTCATCGATATCGATTATGAGAACATGTTTATCGACATTTTCTGGTAAGGAAATTTGCACATGGAAGTCATAAGCCAGGTTTTCCAGTGAGTTGATTACCGGTATACGCAAGTGTTGACTGGCATGGAGAATAAACAGGAAAGTAAGCGCAAGCCCTAGACCGTAACGTAGAAAACGTTGTTTAAGCACTTATCTACCCCTGTTGTTTTTAATTGGAAAGTAATCGATAAAACAATAGCAGAGAAGCCTGGGAAGTGCCAATGCTGGGCATCTCAGAAAGCATATTTTTAATATCCGTAGCGGCGATTTTTCTATAAACTATGCATTTTTCATATCCAGATTTTTGTTGGAGTAATAGATGTCTGATCGAAAAGATATTTTATTAGGTGTAAATATCGATCATGTGGCTACCTTGAGGCAGGCGAGAGGTACTCGCTACCCTGATCCCGTTTTCGCTGCTTTACAGGCAGAACAGGCAGGGGCCGATAGCATTACCTTGCACTTACGTGAAGATCGACGTCATATTCAGGAACGTGATGTTTTAATGCTAAAAGATATGCTGCTGACTCGTATGAATCTGGAAATGGCAGTAACTGAGGATATGCTGGCTTTTGCCGAGAAGGCTCGTCCTGAAGATTGTTGCCTGGTGCCGGAACGACGGGAAGAGTTAACTACTGAAGGCGGCCTGGATGTGATGGGTCAGGAAAGCAGAATCACTGAGGCCTGTAAACGACTGGCAGAAGCAGGTGTTAAAACATCCTTGTTTATCGATGCCGATATTGGTCAGATTGAAGCTGCCAAGCGTTGTGGTGCACCGGTTATTGAAATTCACACCGGGCATTTTGCGGATGCCACATCCAGACAGCAAAAACAGCAGGAATATAAGAAGATTGTTGAAGCGGTTGAGCTTGGACATGAGCTTGGTTTGCAGGTTAATGCGGGACACGGGCTTAATTATCAAAATGTAAAATCGATTGCAAAGATCCCACAAATTATAGAGCTTAATATCGGACATGCGATTATCGCCGATGCTATATTTTCTGGATTGACTGATTCAGTTAAGACGATGAAACGACTGATGCTGGAATCAAGGCAATAATTTATTAGTGATATGCTATACAGAGAGGGTAGCTGTGCTCAGGCAATCTCTAAAGCGAGTAACTCGTCAAGGCGATCAATGACCTGTTCATAGCATGCATCCAGGTTCTGAAAATTCTTTTTGTCGATTGCCTCTTCCAGGTCTCTTGCCGCTGTTCTTAATAGAGGGACGCCACAGTAACTGGTTGCTCCGTGTAGTTTATGAATGTGTTTTTTGAGTTGTTCCAGGTCGTTATTTGTTTTTGCGGTTTTTAATTTCTGCTTATGATCAGGTAGTTCTTTAATTAGCATTGTCAGTAGTTCATTGGCCAGTTGTTCATTGCCTCCAGCCAGTTGTATGCCTTCAGTTTTGTCATAGGCACTGAATTCGTTATCTGTTGTTCTATTATTAACATCCTTGGTTGCTTGGTTTTTACTGGAAACAGATTTTTCAGATATGTTTAACCAGCGTTCGATCATATCAAATAATTGCAGTTCTGTGATGGGTTTGATGAGGATGTCATTCATGCCAGTATTATAGGCGTGGATCTTTTCTTCTGGCATAGCATTTGCCGTTAATGCAATGATGACGGTGTCCTTGCATGGGGCGTTTGATTTTCGGATGGTTTCTGTGGCCTGGAATCCGTCGATTTTTGGCATATGCAAATCCATCAGGATTAGATCATAGAAATTTTCCTGGGCTAGCTTTAATGCCTGTTCACCATCCTCAGCAGTGGTGACCTGTATGTTGCGTGATTGTAGAAGAGAACAGGCAAGTTTCAGGTTGATGATGTTGTCATCGACAATTAATAGCTGGATTTCATCCCAGCTGTCATGCTGAGGTTTTTCATTCTGGATACTTGGCAACTTGTTCTTTTGCATATAGTTATCGGTAAGCAGCAAGCGTGACAAATTATCGAATAAAAGTTTTTGATGAGAACAGCGGTAAAAAATATTTTGTAAACCTGTTTCTGAGATATTGAAGATTTCCTGACTGTCATAAGCGCTGGCAAGTGTGATATATGGAAGATCCGTATTATTGAGAGTGCTGGCAAGTTTTTCGATAAATTGCGTGTTCCTGATGTTAGTCCGATTGATTCCCGCAACAATCGCTGTGACAGTGTTCTGCTCAAGTAATTCAGGAAATTTATCAATACGGCCAGTTTCAATGGTGTTGACACCCAGGCGATCAAGTATAGTTCTCAGGGCAATTCGATTTTGTGCAGAGGTTTCGAAAAGGATGACAGTGACATCGCTATGATCACAATCTTCTTTTGGCTCAGCTGCTGGAGTATTGGTTGTGAGGGGCAGTGAAAACCAGAATGTTGAGCCTTTATTGAGTGCACTGTCAAAGCCGATATTGCCATGCATAAGTTGAGCGAGTTTTTTGGAAATTACCAGACCGAGGCCTGTGCCACCAAACTGGCGACTGATTGATGTATCTGCTTGAGTAAAGGCTGTGAATAGTCGTTGCTTGTTTATATCGTCCATGCCGATACCGGTATCGGTTACGGTGAATTTTAATTCTATATTGTTCTCTTCCTGTGAGATGACCAGTATTCGTATGATTACATGGCCTCGATGAGTGAATTTAATAGCATTACTAATCAGATTTACCAATACCTGACGGATACGAGTGGGGTCACCAATTAGTGTTTCGGGCGTATGAGGGTAGGGAAGGTAAATTAGCTCAATATTTTTTTTGTATGCCATTGGAGCAAACATTGAGATGATTTCATCCATGATGTCTGACAGGCTGAATGTGACCTGCTCTATGTTCAGCTTGCCCGACTCGATTTTTGAAAAATCAAGAATATCATTAATAATGGTTAATAAATTGCTGGCCGAGCTGTTGATGGTATTAACAAAATCTTTTTGTTGTTCGGTAAGCTCGGTCTTTGCTAATAATTCAGTGAAACCTAGAACACCATTCATAGGTGTACGTATCTCATGGCTCATATTGGCCAGGAATTCTGATTTAATACGGCTGGCTGACAGGGCCTGGTTCCTGGCCAGATCAAGTTCAATATTCTGGATTTCAAGTTCATCTAGTGTTTTTGTAAGCTTTGATGTGGATTTATTTACCTGAGTCTGTAAATCCTGGCGGACCTGTTGTATTTCTTCAGCCATAGTATTAACGCCACGTTCTAATGAGCCTATTTCTCCTCCAGTATTGATATTGATGCGCGTGTTAAGTTTGCCATGAGCAATTTGCTTGACTGCTTTCGTTAATTCTTGAATTGGGTCGACAACACTATGGCTGATTCTAATGGCTAAATATGCGGTTAGTATTAGACCCGCAAAAGTAATCATGAGGCCTTTTAACATGCTGTCGAGCTGTTCAGCACGAGTCGATAGTGTGGATAGTGTAACGTGGATATAGCCAATTACTTTTGTATCAATATTAACATGTGTGGTAATGCTGCCATCAAACAGGTCATCATAGTCATCAATAGGAATATCGCTTGTGGTGATTGCGGATTCAAATTTTAACTGCTCATCTTCCATGAGTAATGCAAATACAGATCGAGTTGTTGGCTTTTCCTGTTTTGAACGACTGATTAATATTTCATTGTATGTATTTGTGATGGTTATGTTGGTGACATCAGCTTCTGATAGAGTCCGTGAAATCAGATTTTCAAGGATGTCCAGGTTGCCAGAAAAAACACCATATTCACAGGCAGGTGCAAGTAGCTTAGCTAATGATTCACCTTTGTTAATTAAGGCGTCCTCAATATAATTCAGGCGGTTGTAATTAAAATACAAGGCCAAAGAAATAGCGATGATAAGTGCTGGGAACAATGCGAGGACAAGGACGCGCTTTTTAATGCTCCAGTTATTCATTATTTCGACTCATCTTTATTAATGGCTTCGATGAGGTCGCGCTCGCTTTTTAGTGTTATGTCTAGCGCCTTAGCCACTTTGTTATTTGTAATGACAGAAAAGTACTTGGGTTGAAAAAAAGATTTTTCATAGCGATTATGTTTAAAATAGTAATCGATGATTTCACTGGCCTGGCGGCTAATTTGCTCTGGTTCTGAGTATATAGCTGCCAGGGCCCCGGCATTAACATAAGATTTTGAGAAACCGATAATTGGTGTGTTGTTGCGGTATGTTAGCAACAAAATGCCACGGATACTCTTGCGATTGAAAATAACAGGATCTGGTATGGCGAGTATCATGTCGTTGTTTTCAATTAACTTACTCAATGAAGAAATTAACTGATCTTCGTGCATCGTGGTTACAACGTTTATTTTAAAACCGGATTGTTTAGCTGATTGTAAAATCTCGTTTTTGAAAGTCGAAGAGTAAGGTCCAAGCAGAGATCCAATACTGATATTGGTTCCGAGTAGATGTTTGATAAAACTGAATTGTCGCTTTAATGGCTGGTTAAGTATCAGGGCAGTTTGTTTGTTTTTGTTGTTGTGTGAGAGCTTTAACGCCTTCAAAGTGCCTTCAGTAATAAGCAGGTTAAGGACGGGCGGTTGAATGTCTGTATCGTGTATCAGTTTGGCAGCAAGACTGCCCAGAGTGATAATCATATCGTACTGATTGACGAGATTTTTATTGAGTGTGGTACGGTTATCAATATTATACGTGCTGATGTTAAGGTCAGCCAGGCTACTTTCTAGATGTTGGCTTATGCTGGTAGAGAAAGACTTGTTTGCCTGGGTAACGATCAATAACGAGTGTTCTTGAGCGCTTACTGTTCTACCAAATAACAGGACACTTATGAGCGTAATTGTAAAAAGACGCATCAGCCAGTAGCGCAGATTGACACTGTGTTTTTGTTGTACGCTAATTGTCCTGTTGAACTCTAACATTTTGTTTGATCTGTCCTTGTCTATGTGTTGCTTAATCAAACATCAAACTGGCTTCAAAATATACTCGTTGGTCCTGTAGGCTGCCATAGGAACTAATACCACTGGGTGGTGCTACGGTAGTGAGTGAAGCATCGGTGTATCGTGTCTTGTTGTAGTCGTAAAAGTCCTCCAGTAGATTTTGCAGAGTGAGCGCAATATTCAGTTTTTTCTGGCCGTAAAAATAGGCTTTGCTGATTTTTAAATCCAGTTTGCTATAGGGTTGTGCAGATTTGTCGTTGTAATAGAAGCTGCTTGAACCCGTTCTGTCCATCCAGTCCATATCACTGATGCGAAAGTAATTCAGACTGGTGCTGAGGTGTTCAGGCCAGTGTTTTATTAGCATCAGGCCATAGCTGTTGGTGGGTGCTGAGACTTCAAACCGTCGTTCATCGGCAGGATTGGCTAATGGATTGATCGCTTCGGCATCGATGTTGATATAGGCGTAATAGGCATAGATGCGCAGGTCCTTGCTGTGATGGTAATCGATACTGGCTTCAATACCTTTTAAATCGGTTTTGTATGTGTTCTGGAAGTCATCGGCGACAGCACTTGGGTCACCACTGTAGATTGAAGTGTCAAAGTTATCATCAGGGGCGAATACATCATCGACTAAACGAATGAGTTCGTCAGTATGATCTTTAAATAGTTTCACATCGACAAGCAGCTTGTTATTCAGCAGTTGGGCAATATAGCCGAATTCGAGACTGGTGATTTCTTCGGACTCCAGATCACCGGAAGAAATGACAAACTGGTTGGTAAGCACGTCAGTGCCACCAAAATAGGTATCCTGTGCTTCCTGTATCAGTGGGTTGCCACCATCCTGGGTGAGCACGGTTGAGAGGCGGTAATTGGCATGTTCCTCCCATAACACCGGTGTACGTGTTGCCTGTGATGCACTGAACCTGAGGGTGTGGTTTTCATTCAGGTTGCGAATGATCGCAATGCGGGGCGACAGGTCGGTGCCGGAGATATCATTGTTTTCAATCATCAGTCCGGCATTAAACAGCCAGGCCTGGTCATGTCGATACTCACCATGGCTGAAGGCGCGATAGAGCCAGTTCTGTTGCGTGCCATCTTCATCAAACACTTCATTGGCATTGACGATATCCAGTCGGGCGCTTAAGCCGGAGACCAGTCGGAACTGGTCAGTCGAATAACGATGGTTGAATTCCAGGTCATGTCGCTCTGATTCGATGTTCAGGGTTGAGTCCAGGGTAAAACCATCAATATCGACAGAGCCTGCAATTGGAAGCGGTAGTGTCAGTGCGGGTGCGGTGATCGTTTTAATGAATTCTTCCTGGTTATGGTAATTGTAATAATATTGCAGCGACAGGCTGTGTTTATTACTGAGATGGCGTTCCCATTTTAACCACTGGAATGCTGAGGCGACTTCAATATCATGATCGGGCAGGGGTTCATGGTCACCGTAGAGTGCGTCTTTCAGGCCACCCTGATACGAGAGATTGTTGTTATTATCAATCTGGAAGTCGAGTCGGTAGCTTAAATAATCTGCTTCAGTGTAATCATTGAGTAAATCAGTGCCGTCGTCGTTTTTAGTGCCAACAGTGACACGATAATCCAGGTCATCGTGCTGGCCACCAAAACGGTAATAGCCATCCTTTGTTTCATGGCTGCCGACAACGGCTTTGATTTTATGACCATGATCTTCAATCGCCTGGCGCGTAAAAATACTGACAACTGCAAAAAATGAGTTGTTGCCATAGCTCGATGCATTGGTGCCACGGCTTACTTCGACGCGGTCAATATCATCAATACCAATAATTAAATCCTGCCACTGAATACCTGCCAGAGATGGCAGATAGACTGATCGACCGTCAATGAGTACCTGGATACGCTTGGAGTTTTCATCACTATGGCCGTGATAGGTAGCCACCGGTGTGTTGCCATCAAAATAGCCAACCTGAAAACCGGGTACCAGGCGCAATAAATCAGGGATAGAGCGTGCCCCAGACGCCTCAATCATTTCACGGTCGATGACAGTCATGGCTACCGGGCTTTCATTGAGAGGTTGTGTTAGTCGAGTAGCAGAGAGAACAATGGGCATTTCGCCCAGAAAATCCTCTTCAGCACCCATCAACATGTCTGTGTCAGATGCAGCCATTACTGGCAGGGATAACAATAAGGGCGATAAGTATCGTACAGCTTTCGACATAATCATTGTGCGTTTATTTATTATGTGGTGCCCCCCAAGTATGGGATAATGGGGATCTTAACATGATTCAAAATAGATTTAATTTCATTACAGTAAAACTATTTAATTAGTTTAGCCTAATTTCACACGTACTGAGCACATGAAGACAGACGATTTTCCGACCCTTGAAGACTTTGTGGGGAATACTCCACTGGTACGATTGCAGCGCCTCCCCGGTGATAGCAGTAACATTATCATGGTTAAACTGGAAGGCAATAACCCGGCTGGCTCAGTCAAGGATCGGCCCGCATTGAGCATGATTCAACGGGCAGAAGAGCGAGGTGACATCCAGCCAGGTGATACCCTGATCGAAGCCACCAGTGGTAACACGGGTATTGCTCTGGCTATGGCTGCTGCCATCAAAGGTTATCGGATGGTATTGATTATGCCCGATAACATGAGTGAAGAGCGTATAGCTTCGATGAAAGCCTATGGTGCGGAATTGATCCTTGTAAGCAAGGAGGCGAGTATGGAAGGCGCTCGTGACCTGGCGGATCAAATGGAGAAAGAAGGTAAAGGTAAGGTGCTGGATCAATTCAATAATCCGGATAACCCGATAGCTCATTATCTCGGTACAGGTCCGGAAATCTGGCGTGACACCCATGGGCAAATCACACATTTTGTCAGTGCCATGGGTACTACAGGCACCATTATGGGGACTGCACAGTACCTGAAAGAGCAGAATCCCAATGTCCAGATTGTGGGTGTTCAACCTGCAGAAGGCGCTAGTATTCCTGGTATTCGCCGTTGGCCGAAAGAGTATTTGCCAGGGATTTTTGACGAGAGCAGGGTGGATCAGACGCTGGATGTAAGCCAGGAGGATGCAGAAAACATTACTCGAAGACTGGCGGCGGAAGAGGGTATCTTCTGTGGGATCTCATCCGGTGGTGCGGTTGCTGCTGCGCTGCAATTGAGTCAGCAGGTTGAGAATGCCCTGATTGTTTCTATAATTTGTGATCGTGGTGATCGCTATTTATCCACCGGCGTATTTCCTGCCTGAACCCCATTTTTATCGAGTATCCAGATGACCAGATCTAGACGTAGCCGTAAGCAACGCCTTCCCCAGGAGCCTGTTCTGGCTCATATTGAAAACCTGACACCTGAAGGTCGTGGCCTGGCCCATGTAAATGGCAAGGTGACCTTCATCGATTATGCCTTGTCGGGTGAAGAGGTAATGTTTCAGTACACTAAAACCAGTAGTAAATTTGATGAAGGTAAAGCGGTTGAAGTGATTAAGGGTTCTATCGATCGGGCCGAGCCACCCTGCGCGCACTTTGGTATTTGCGGTGGTTGCAGTTTGCAGCACATGAAGCCAGCGGCGCAGATTAAGGCCAAACAGCAGGCTTTACAGGAGCATTTTGAACATCTTGCACATGCACAACCTGAGACCTGGCTCGAGCCTCTTACGGGTCCTGAGCAGGGGTACCGTTTTAAAGCGCGTCTGGGTGTAAAGTATGTGGTGAAAAAAGGCCGAGTACTGGTAGGCTTCAGAGAAAAATCCGCGCCTTATCTGGCCGATATCCGCTCCTGTAAGGTCTTGCATCCTTCTGTCGGTGAGCGCCTGGAGCAGTTGTCTGAGTTGATTATGGGGATGGAGGCAAGACAAACCATTCCGCAAATTGAAGTAGCGATCAGTGATACGCAGACGGCTCTGGTGTTCAGGCATCTCAAGCCTTTGAGTCTCACTGATAGCCAGAAATTACGTGACTATGCTCAGGTTCAGGGGGTACAAATTTTATTGCAGCCGGGTGGTGTAGAGAGTGTTCAGCCGTTATGGCCAGAAAATCCGGGGCCGTTATTCTATGAGTTAGAGGACCATAAGGTTCGAATTGAGTTTCAGGCGACAGACTTTACCCAGGTAAATCCGGTCATTAATCGACAGATGGTTAATCGTGCACTTGATTATCTGCAATTATCCGAAGACGATAGTGTGCTTGATCTGTTCTGTGGTCTCGGCAATTTTACTTTCCCCATCGCCAGGCGAGCAGGGTATGTCACCGGTGTCGAAGGGGTTGAAGTCATGGTGGCAAAAGCACGGGAAAATGCTGAAATTAATGGTATTGAGAATACCGAGTTTCATGCAGCAGATCTGTCGGCTGATTTAACGGGTTATCCCTGGTTGAAGCAGACATATGACAAGATCCTGCTTGACCCACCACGCTCAGGTGCCATGGAAATGTTGAAACATCTGGACAAGTTTAATGCGAAGCGAATCGTCTATGTGTCGTGTCATCCCGCAACTCTGGCCCGTGATGCCCGTGTTCTGATTCATGATTTTGGATACAAGATGATTTCAGCCGGAGTTATGGATATGTTTCCGCATACTGCACATGTGGAATCGATTGCTGTGTTTGAGAAGTAGTGTATTTAGCTATTTATGATTTTATTTGTATAGCAGTGTAGTGAGTCAGTGATCATCATACACCTGTGCGCAATGCAGCAGGCGATGAATCGATGCTATTTTGAAGGTATATCTTGTGTAACTGAAAGGTTCCTAGTCGAGTAGAAATTCCATTTTTACACCTGCAACTTCGATGATGTCTCGATTATTTAATACTTCTGCTTTCACACCAATTTCCCGATCGTTGATCGTCGGTCGGGAGGCATTGTCGCCGCCATCGACATGCAGCAGGTAATAACCTGTCGGGCGACGCGTGATGGCAGCTACCTGAACCCCCGGTTTTCCCAGTGTGGTTAATACTTTTGTCAGTGGTAGTTCTTTGCCGCTATTGGCGCCATTCATCAGACGAATTTTTGCACTGCCGGTTGCGGCTTGTGCGCCTGAATCTTTGGTTGCAATTTCTGCGGCAATTTTACTGACGGATTGTTCGAATTCTGAATTGCCTTCGTTTTCTGGTAAGCCTTCAGCATCCGGACGAATGATCATGGTGCGTTCAAAATCAGGAGCATCTGAACCTGCATTGGAGTAAATCAGTTCATGTTTGCCTATACGGATAACATCACCGTTTGTCAGCGGCTGTTTTTGAATCAGTGTGCCATTAACATAGGTGCCATTGGTGCTTTTCAGGTCTTCGATGAATGAGTCGTTCAGTATAGTCAGTATTTTGGCATGATGGCCGCTGACGGAAAGGTTATCAATGTGTATATCGCTATCAGGTTTTCTGCCGATAATCAGGCTCTCCTGGGTGAGTGGTATATCCTGAATTTTTTCACCGTTAAACGTTAACTTTAATGTTGCCATTTTTTTACTCGCGTTATGCACATTCTTTATGAAAATAAATCAACTATTTTACTCAGCCAGTTATTACTGGCTGGATATGTTTTGGTGGGCTTGGCCAGCAGAGCCGACACATTGTCTTTACCACCGTGCTCATTCGCCTGTTTAACCAGTTCGATTGCGATTCGATCAATGTTTTTTTGGTAATTAAGCATGATATCTCTAATCAGGCCATCATCGATCATGTCGTTGAGGCCATCGGAGCAAAGTAGATATATATCCTGTGGTTGGCCGACATCTTCCAGTAAATCAATTTCAACTTCCGGGTTAACGCCAACAGCTCGCGTGACCAGGTTTTTGTTCATCGATTGCTGCGCTTCTTCTTCTGAGTAGAAGCCTCGGTCTAACAGTTCCTGTATCAGGGTGTGGTCGCGTGTGAGCTGTTCGAGATTTTCATCACGCATTCGATACAGTCGAGAGTCACCAACATGAGCAACGGTAATGCGGTTATCATAAAACAACAGTACGACAACGGTGGTCCCCATGCCCTCGTAATTGGAATTATTTTGTGCGGCCTGATAGATCACCTTATTGGCTTCTTTTATTGCACTTTCAATGGCTATACTTTCCAGGCTGTAGCCGGTGACACCATCGGTTTCACCAACGGGTAGATCTTTGAGACTTTGACTCAAGGTGCTGAGAATCGTATCAACAGCCAGTGCACTGGCAACTTCGCCACCTTTATGTCCACCCATGCCATCGGCCAGAACCGCCAGACCTAAATCCGGGTTACTTCCAATACTGTCTTCATTATGATCTCTGACCTGACCTTGATCGGTCAGGCCTGAAATAATGATTTTGTCTTTCAAGCTCATCGCAGTTTCACGCTTTATTCTTTTTGTTCTGGACGATTATCTGACCGCATTTACGAATATCTGCAGCCATTTGCGCACCTGTTTGATAGCGTTTATCTCTATCTTTGGTGAGTGCACGATTGATGATGATGCCAATACAGCGGGGTAAGCCGGGACGGATACTCTCGGGTGCAGGATGCTCTTCATTGGCTATTTTATACATCAATGTTGCCATGGAGTCACCCTGGAACGGTAGTTTACCGGTCACCATCTGGAACAGCATGACACCTAAGGAGAACAGGTCAGACCGACCGTCCACACGTTTACCTGCCAGTTGTTCTGGAGACATGTAGGATGGCGTACCCAATACCATTCCCGTTTTTGTTTTGCTGGAATCGGTGATGCGAGCGATACCGAAGTCAGTGATTTTTAATGTGTCAGTATCGGGGTCATACATCAGATTGGCCGGTTTGATATCCCGATGTACGACGTTCTGTTTATGGGCATAATCCAGTGCTTCAGCTGCCCGACACATGATGCTTAATGTGCGTGTGATAGGTAGCAGGGAATCGGGTTTGCCATATTTAACCATGTCATCACCCTTCAGGAATTCCATGGCAATATAGGCCAGATCATGTTCTTCACCGGCATCATAAATGGTGACAATATTGGGGTGGCTCAGGCGTCCAGCCGTCTCGGCTTCACGGAAGAAGCGGTTTTTGACATCTTCTAATTCATCACCCTCAAATTCCTGGGACAGTGCCATTGTTTTAATGGCTACGACACGACTGATTTTAGGGTCTTTGCCCAGATACACGGCACCCATGGCACCTTTACCCAGTTCTTTATCAACCTCATAGCGACCCAGCATAGGCTTTTCAACACCGCCGGTATCCAGAAGCAAGGTGCCGCCTGGGGAGCTGGTATTTGAAAGGATCACTGTTTCTTCCATGGCCTGGGCACGGGTCATGCGTTGTTTGATGTCACGGAACTTGGCATCACGATCGGCCATGTAACGGTATATCGATAGTGCCTTGTTAAACTGTCGTTTACGTTCGAAGTCCAGCGCGAGGTTGTAAAGCAATTCCAGGGCTTCTTTGTTGACGGGTAATTTACGGAATTTTTCAAAGGCCATGTCTAATTGACCCTGTCCCTGGAGTGACAGGCCTAGCATGCGGTTACTTTCGGCAGATTCTGCATCCAGTTGCAGTTTACCCTGTTCGGTCAGTAGGTAGCGCTTTGTAGTCAGTAATAAATGCCCTGCGACCAGCAGGGTGGCGGGCATCATCAATTGCAGCCAGGTACCGTGCTCGGTCATGAGTACAAAATGCGTGGCTAACAGACTGCTGAGCAGGATCAGGCTGAGAATGGATGAAACCCCAGCTTTCAAACGGGGTAGCAATATAATCAGGTACAGGGCAATCGCAGCCGCTGCGCCAAGACGGGCCTGAGCCGTCCACTCTGGCTCAATGAAAAAGTCTTCATTCAGAATGCTGGATACTGAATGGGCCAGGGTCAGCACAGGTGCCATGGAGGCATCAATCGGCGTAACCATGCTGTCGCCGATGCCAGTCGCCGTGGCGCCGATGAGGACGATTTTGTCTTTATATTTGCTGGCAGGGATTTTTCCCTGCAAAACATCGTAGAAAGAATCGACCTGGAATGCTTTTTTATCAGAGCCAGAATGGTAGAAGAAGGTGTTCATCTGTAAATACGGGTCAGTGCGTATTTTCAGGTTACCCAGCTGGATACCTTCACCCAGGTTAATGCGAATATCCTGGGTGCTGAGGTTCAGGCTCTGGGCAGCGAGTAATAATGACATGGATGGATAGAACTCATCGTAATAATTGATTACCAGTGGTTCTGAGCGGATACCTCCATCACTGTCGGGGTAGGCATTCAGTGCACCGATGCCGCTTGCATAAGGTCCGATACTCTCGATTGGGTAGAGTGTATTGATGGCGGGCAATGGATAGGCCCCCAGAGGGTTGCTTGTCGGGTTATTGTGAATATCTGTAAGTAGATTCTTCTGGATATAGTCCGGTAACTTGGTATCCGGTTTGCCGATGGGTGTCCCAATGGTGAAATGCATGGCAAGAACGATGTTGCGACTATCTTCGATGCTCTGAGCCAGTACCTGGTCGGTATTCAGGTCCAGTTCTGCCTGCATGAGCTGCTTGCCCAGTGTGTTGAGGTCCTTCTCCAGGTTGCGCAGTGTTTTGGTGGAGCCAGGCAGATCCGCAGACAGGTTGCTGTTGGAATAAAACTCAATGAGTTCGTGAATATGTTTCAGGCCGGGATCGATTTGAGGTTCAATAAAAAAGGCAGTTTGGCCGATGATTTTTGCGCCGCCCTCTTTGAGTAGACGGTGCATTTGCGCATGTTTATCCCTGGGCCAGGGCCAGCGTCCAATATTGGCTATACTGCTGTCATCTATGGCAATAACGGCAATTTTGTCGTTTGGTTTCTTGGATGAGTAGCGTACGCCCATGTCATAGGCAATACGCTCAATGCTATCGAAAATTCCAAT
>JBFFSQ010000012.1:0-30248 GCA_041572275.1 Gammaproteobacteria bacterium | reverse complement strand
TCCAGCGCATCTCGCATTCTGCGCTCACGATTTTCAGCACTCATCAACTCGACTTCTGCTGCGGTCAGGTCACTGTTAGAAGGTAAAACAGCGAAACCTGCCTCTTCCATATGTTGGATACATTGCTTGATATCAACATCACCCAGTAAAACATCACAGGTGGTGTAATCAAGATCATGTTTATCAACGCCACTACCCATGGTGGCATTACCCTGTGGATCAAGATCAATCAGCAATACCCTGCGTTTTACGGCTGCAAGCGATGCCGCAAGATTCACAGATGTGGTGGTTTTACCAACACCGCCTTTTTGATTGGTAACTGCAATTATTTGTGTCATAAGCTAATTGACCTGAATTCCTGGGCTATTCTGTGTGGTTGTTATAACAATGTATATAAATGAACGTTCAACTGTTATCTACCGGTTTAATTTCCAGGAGTCGACGTTCTTCGTCCAGCCAAGCTACCTCTAGCTCATGACTGTCAATCTGTACAAAACCGTCTGGCAGGTCTGGAATTTCTTCCTTTCCTTTCATTGCCATTATACGGGTTGTTGATGTTAACAGATGTTGTGTCCGTTCCAATATAGTATTTAATGCAGCAAATGCTCGACAGGTAATAATTTCAAAGCCAGTTCCAGGCCTGTAATCCTCAACCCGGCTATGAATAACTTCAATGTTTTCAATACCTAACTCGATTTTAACCTGGGTTAAAAAGCGGGTCTTTTTACCATTGCTATCCAGTAGCACAAATTTTTCATCTGGCCGACACAAAGCCAGGGGTATACCAGGCAAACCCGCCCCAGTACCTACATCCAGTACTGGGAACCGATCGATATAGGGGAGAATACTCAGGCTATCCAGAATATGTCGTATCACCATCTGATCGGGGTCACGAATAGCCGTTAGATTATAGGCCTTGTTCCATTTCTGCATTAAGGCTATATAGGCAAGCAGGGCTGACTGGGTCTGATCGGGAATATCTAACCCCATCAGCTCCAGTCCCTGTTTTAAACGTCGTTCAAGATCCACAAATATTTAATTTTCCACGGCTTTACTGGTCATGGCATTGAGCGCACCAGACATTTTGTTAATTATAGCTGTATTAGCTAGACCATGGCGCTGCTGCAACACCTGCGGTTTCAGATAACTCAACCAGACCTGTCCACGGCTATCTGTCCAGGCCAGTGCCTTCATCGGCAGATCAAGTCCCATCATAATTTGCTCATTCATCAAGGGTGTGCCCATTTTAGGGTTACCAAATATCAACAACTGGGTATCAGCCATCGACTGACCCACACGCCTGGCACCGGCACTGTGATCAACCCGTGTAAAAACCGTGATCCCTTTACTTTTCACGATATTTTCCAGACGATCGAGTGTTTTGGTTACTGAATATGGGCTTTTCTTGCTTATGTAGTTATCAGCTGCCAATACCAGGTTACTGCTCAATACACTCAGTCCGATTACAATTATTAATAGGCTTTTACGCATCATCTTTATCCTTTTTGGTGGGGGAGAAATACTTGAGGCCTCTAAATAGACTGTATAAGTGGCTCATTTATTCCATATCTAACGTGATTCAGCCAATGCCTCAGCATCAGGATGCTAAACGCCGTTTCTTCAGATGTACCAAGAGCAATGAAACCGCCGCAGGGGTGACTCCAGAGATACGCCCGGCCTGTCCAAGGGTTTCGGGCCGATGATCGATTAATTTCTGCCGAACTTCATTAGACAGACCCTGGACATCAGCATAATCCATATCACTGGGAATCGAACGCTCTTCATAGCGACGGGCTTTTTCGATTTCTTCCTTCTGCCGGTTGAGATAACCCTCATACTTGGCTTGAATTTCCACCTGTTCAGCGACTACCGGGTCTGTTACAGCGGGTCCAAGGCCATCGATAGACATCAATTTCTCATAATCCATTTCGGGCCGCCGCAGCATATCAACGCAACGATTTTCCCGAATCATGGGTTTTTCCAGATATTGTTCCAGTGCTTTTGCCTGGGCTGACTGTGGTTGCACCCAGATATTGCGCAAACGTTGTTGCTCTTGCTCAATCGCATCACGTTTTTCACTGAAAGCGCGCCACTGCACATCGTCCAGAAGTCCCATTTCATGCGCCTGTTCAGAAAGCCTGAGATCTGCATTATCCTCACGCAAAATCAGACGGTACTCTGCCCGGCTGGTAAACATGCGATAAGGTTCCGCTGTGCCACTGGTAATCAGATCATCAACCAGTACACCGATATAGGCCTGATCACGTCTTGGAGTCCAGGCTTCTTTTTCCTGTACCTGTCGACTGGCGTTGATCGCTGCCAGTAATCCCTGGGCTGCCGCTTCTTCATAACCTGTGGTGCCGTTGATCTGGCCAGCAAAAAACAAGCCTTTAATATACTGGGTTTCGAGTGATGATTTCAGGTCTCGTGGATCGAAGAAATCATATTCGATGGCATACCCTGGCCGTGTAATGAATGCATTTTCAAAACCCTTAATCGACCGTACCAGCTCAAATTGCACATCAAATGGCAAACTGGTAGAAATACCATTGGGATAAATTTCAAAACTGTTCAGCCCCTCGGGCTCAATAAAGATCTGGTGTGACTCTTTATCCGCAAATCGCACTATCTTATCTTCGATCGATGGACAGTAACGTGGACCAATACCCTCAATCACCCCTGAATACATGGGCGAACGATCCAGGCCGCCATGGATAATTTCATGGGTACGCGAATTGGTGTGAGTGATGTGACAGCTCACCTGCTGTGGATGGTCTGCAACGGAGCCACTAAATGAAAAAACCGGGGTCGGCTCATCACCTGGCTGTTCCTGTAGTCCAGAGTAATCTATCGAACGGGTATCGATGCGCGGCGGCGTTCCGGTCTTTAATCGATTCACCCGCAAAGGAAGTTCTCGGAGACGCCGGGCCAATGACAGTGAAGGTGGATCACCGGCTCGACCTCCCGAGTGCTGACTTTCACCAATGTGGATCAATCCACCTAGAAACGTACCCACTGTCAGCACCACCGTGCGGGTTCTGAACTTTAGCCCCATCTGGGTAATGACACCTGTGACCTGATCATTTTCAATAATCAAATCATCTACCGCCTGCTGGAAAATCGATAAGTTGGGCTGGTTTTCCAGAGTCGTACGAATCGCCATACGGTATAACTGGCGATCTGCCTGGGCTCGTGTAGCCCTTACTGCAGGTCCCTTTCTCCGATTAAGAATACGAAACTGAATGCCACCTCGGTCGGCAGCTTTTGCCATAACGCCACCCATGGCATCAATTTCCTTAACCAGATGCCCCTTACCGATGCCACCGATGGCCGGATTACAGCTCATCTGCCCAAGGGTTTCAATATTATGTGTCAACAGCAGCGTTTTTGATCCCATACGCGCAGCCGCCAATGCCGCTTCAGTCCCGGCATGACCACCGCCAATGACAATGACATCATATTCATCTGTGTAAAACATGGGGCACAAGATTCTTCTAGAGGAAACCGATATTATCCCTTAAATCGACCTGATTTAGCAAAAAATCCCGTGGTACAGTCTTCTGGCTGTCTCAATCCAAATCGGCAACCAGTGACTGCCGAATATTATCTGCAATACTATCAACTGAATGTTGGTAAGCGGGATGGTCTATACCCATAGCAATATTTGCACCTGCTTTGGCTTTTTCAACCATTTCAGGCGTTAACTCAAAACGTAAGAAATGGACCGATGATGTTTTGTCTTCCGTTTCCCGATCCAGATCCTCGTTAGCGATCGGATTCACAGGATCACAGTCATCCACTTTGACCCAGATAGATTTTTCAATACCTATCATTTTTGCCAGTGCCCGTTTACGCTCTTCCACATCATCATATTCAATCATGAAGGTCGCTTTCCAGTTGTTACCATCAGGAACTAAAGGGTTATACACATCGAGCTCTTCCTGGATACCGTCAGCTTCAAAAATACGCTCGATTCGCAACATTTCCTGAACCTGATATTGCATAGTCATAGCATCTTCAAAATATAAAGCGGCATGATCCCCAATCGTTACCCGTCGGTTTTTCTTATGATCCATTACCTTCTGACGAAAATCGTTGCGAACTTCTGCATACTTTTCCAGGCTGTAAAGATCGTCACGGCTTAATTTACTCATTGAAAGATATCCTCAAATTGTCCTTAAATGCCATATGCTTTTCGCAGCAAACTAATCGGATGTTCAGGCTGTTCATCCGTCCCCAGGCCATTCTCAATATGATGCCCGGCCATGGCACAGTCACTACCATAATGATCAGCTTCGGCTTTCTCTACTCGACTGACTACAGGGCGCACAATTTTCATTGCCGCCTCATGAAATTCTTTTTTCACTGCGTAAGTTCCATCATGACCGGAGCAACGCTCGATAATTTCTACCTCAGTATCTGGAATTAGAGACAATGTTTCTTTCGTTTTTGGCCCTATGTTCTGAACTCGTTGATGACATGCTGCATGATAGGCAACCTTCCCCAGCGCATGCTTAAACTCAGTATTCATCTTGCCTTCTTTCTGGCGCAACATAAGATATTCAAATGGATCATAAAAAGCATTTTTCACTTTTTGAACATCGGCATCATCTGGATACATCAACGGTAACTCCTGTTTAAACATCAACACACAGGATGGAATTAACGCTGTAAGATCATAGCCTTCATCAACTAAACGAACTAACTCTGGAATATTTACATTTTTTGCTTTTTCAACTGATTCAAAGTCACCCAATTCCAGTTTTGGCATGCCGCAACATTTTTCAACAACTGGCGTAGTTACTTCAATCTGATTATGTTCAAAAACAGCAACAAAATCGTCACCAATATATGGTTCATTTCGATTCATGTAACAAGTGGTAAACAGTGCAACTTTACCCCGGGTGACTCCTGCTGCTTCTGCAACTACATCACTGCTATGATTTTTCAGGCGTTTACGCAATGAATTACTATGGTATTCAGGCAGCTTAGCTTTGCTATGCACACCCAGCACAGATTCAAGCACCTTACGTACCGGCCCTATCTTATTTACTGTATTTACAATACCCGACACAACAGGTATTCCAGCCAGATTACCTACTGTATCAGTACTGGTTAAAATTCGATCACGGGTTTTTACATCACCCTGCTTAAATTTATAAGCCTTCGCTCTCAACATCAGGTGAGGAAAATCAAGATTCCATTCATGGGGAGGTACATACGGACATTTGGTCATATAACACAGATCACACAGATAACAGTGATCGACCACCTTCATATAATCTGCTT
The DNA here is from genome assembly GCA_041572275.1 of Gammaproteobacteria bacterium. GTDB lineage: Bacteria > Pseudomonadota > Gammaproteobacteria > SZUA-229 > SZUA-229 > JBFFSQ01. The sequence goes on along the minus strand of JBFFSQ010000012.1, from coordinate 24,959 downwards.
TATCAACTCCATCTACTTCAAAAGTCTCTGATTCATCGATGAGATCAAACAGTGTGGGGAACGACTGGCATAAACTGACACAACGTCGACAGCCATGACAGATATCAAACACTCGCTCCAGCTCTTCATACAACGAAGCTTCATCATAGAAATCATCACTTTTCCAGTCCAGTGGGTGTCGAGTGGGTGCTTCCAGGTTACCTTCACGCGTTACATTCGCCATTGCCCTACCCCTTATTTTTATTCATTTTCAGAACAACTTCGGTCATCAACTGATGACCGAAGTATGTACAGCTTTAGTCCATTTCGTTCAGTGCTTTCTGATAACGATTGGCATGTGATCGCTCTGCTTTTGCCAGCGTTTCAAACCAATCGGCAACTTCATCGAAGCCTTCATCACGTGCTGTTTTAGCCATACCTGGATACATATCGGTATATTCGTGTGTTTCACCTGCAACGGCTGATTTCAAATTATCGGCTGTACCGCCAAATGGCATGCCAGTCGCTGGGTCACCGCATTGCTCAAGGTATTCCAGATGCCCATGGGCATGGCCAGTTTCACCTTCTGCTGTTGAACGAAATAATGCGGCAACATCTGCATACCCTTCGACATCAGCTTTGTTGGCAAAGTACAGGTAACGGCGGTTGGCTTGAGACTCACCGGCAAATGCGTCTTTCAGGTTTTGCTCAGTATTACTGCCTTTAAGTTCCATTGTATTCCTCCAGTCATTTTGATTAGATCAATAAATAAATACTGCAGAAAATATTCTAGGCTTCTTGATTAAAATAGCTAATTAAAAATCTTTAATTAATTGATAGTTATTTTCTATTAATAATTTAATTAAATAATAATGTATTTATGTAATTCAGTGATTGGTAAAACCGGATTCTACCGGTATTGATATCTATGTTGACGCCTAGGAAAATCTTTCCTATAGCAATAGGTTTATTTAATGAGTTAGGAATAACATATACTACAAATGACTCGTTTATAGTTGTAGCTGTTTTTAAACTGACCTAACTAAAAAGAAGTAGAATGACCTAGCTAATCTTCCTTATACAATTTATAACTATTGTGTCCTTCATATTTCGCACTATACATGGCCTGGTCAGCATATTCGATCAGTGATTCAAGATTGCTCGCATGATAAGGACACAAACTGATTCCAATACTTGCTCCTACCTCACACACTTTTCCATCATCAAGCTCAATGGGAACAATAATACTACTAAGAATTTTCCTCGCAATAACTTCCACTGGGTTGCTATCTTCTTTTACAATCAACCCAATGACGAACTCGTCACCACCCCAACGAATCACTACGTCATTCTCACGCAGCACATGATTAATTCTATTCGAGACGGTGATCAGCACTTCATCACCCGCATCATGTCCATATGTGTCATTTATTGGTTTAAACTTATCAAGGTCTAGCATTAACAGTGCAATCACCCGGTCTTGAGAAAGTGTTTTTGCTAAACTGGCATGTAATATTTTTTCACCTGCACGACGATTTAAAAGTCCAGTAAGGGCATCATGGTCAGCCTCGTATTGTGTGCCTTTTTCTCTCTGAACTCTGTCGGTGATATCATAAATAAGACCTTCAATATAAATTTCATCTATCTCATCACTAATTGTTGAAAACATACAATGCGCCCATTTTTCTTGTTCGCGAGATGATAATCTCAATCTCAATTCATAGGAAACAGTTTGACGAAGATCACCTTTTCTAAGCTCATTAAGAAATTCTCTAAATTCTTGGCCATTTTCAAAAAATTCAGTCACATCACTACTCAAAGAAATATTCGAATGTGATTCCAATACAGGGTTTATTAAGGATTCAAACGCTGAGTTCCAGGTCGACAAACAGTTCGTGTGATCTATCAATACAATCCCGGCACTGGCTTTCTCAAACAGTAAACGGAATTTACGCTCCAATTTCTCGGTTGTTTCTCGTAATTTACGTTCAGACTTTAAATTGTCTTCAGTCGTCTGCAATAAATAATTAACGTCCTGGGTCAATTTGCCAATTTCATCCTCTTCATGACTGATCGGACATTGTAATCGTTTATCTGTACCGGGTTGTATCTGACCCAGCTGTTGAGCTATTGAAGTAATTGGATTAGTCAGTAAACGATTAGCCAGGAAAAATACAAAAATACCAATTACAATTGACTGTGACGCCAATGAGATAGAATTAACCAGAGCTGTTTCTCTAGCACTTAGTTCTATGGCCTGTGTGTTTGCTGCAATACTCAGCGTGCCCACCGACTGAGTGTTATCAAATGGTGCCTTAAGGCTGTATACCCTGACCTGCGTGGAATCCAGTCTGTCTTGATCACCCGCCGTAATATTCAAATTTGTTTTTGAGATTAACCGCGCTGCTACCACGAGTTCACTGGCTGTCATACCCTGAACAACTTCACTGGCAAGTTCATGGTTATCCAGGTATGCAGAAATGGATGCTGTTTGACCAATCGCTACAACTAGTTCATCTATGACCCGATTGGCATATTTGTATTCTTTGTTATAAGCCAGGAAATAAGAAAAAACAGAGGCGATCAGGCCAATAACAATCGCAACAATACCGATTGCGATTGCAATACGGTAGTGTAAATTTTTCTTAATTTGATCCAAATCTATAAACCACTTTTAAGGAGTCATCGTATTCAGTATCATAGACATATCCAATTGCATTTTTATTGTCACCAATAAATTTGATCACTTGTTCTGCATCTTCAATACCTCTCGGTGGAGAAGCCCTACCGGTGAACATCAATCTTGCCCAATATGCATTAACTTCTGCTACCGACTTACCCACCAACTCTCTATAAAACTCATCGCGTATTTCAGAATCCATTGGCATATCTAGCAGCAAGGCCGCCACTTTATTTGGAAAATTGGTATACCTCCCCATATAGAGATCCATTAACTCCTGATGACTCAACTCGTCCACTGCATTTTGTAAATTGACTATCACTAGTATTTCAGCAGCCAAAGCCGATTGCAGTAGCATCTGTCCAACAAACACGATTATAAGAAACAGTCTTTTCATCGTCAGAAAATAACGTTGGCATTAATAGTGAGTATATCCATGACCTTGTCCTGACCAGGCCATGTTTTCTGTATCCATAACATGCCTTCGTTAGCCTTGACCCAGCTACGGTCCCACTGTGCTTTCAATGCCACGCGGGGATTTACATCCCAACGTGCACCGATAGATAGTGAATGTTGATCCATCTGGCCACTATCAAATGCCTTCTGGCTAGCAGGTACCAGAGTGTTATCTAGCAACGGGTCTACACCCGACTGTATGGTTACCTGGTATGGCTCATCGGTCGTTCTTACACTCGCTGCAAGACCATAGACTGTAAATGCATCAAATCGATGACCAACACTAAGATAGCCACTGATATATGGAAGGTATATTGACGCTTCACTATCTAGATAGCCGATCTCTAATTGAGTGGTCCATTTGTTTCTATCATAAGTCCATCCAATGGAATAAAATGACATTCTGTCATCTACAACACCTAGTCCTTCTACCGTCTCATTTACACCCGGTACTGCTGTAAATAATGACAGGTCATCTATCAGTTGTGTAAACGAATCATTCTGTACATTATCTAATTTTCCCGTCGCAAGACTGACGCGGAATTTCCAATGATTCGTTTCATAGGAAAGATTAGTACCAATGATATCTGTGATTGATATACCAACGATACCGTTCTCACCTATCAGGTCATTTTCAGTCTGACCACCGAATAACTTGAATTGCAAGACGCCATTCCGCAACCTGTCCGTGAATGTTGCATCCACTCCATCAAAATACGAAAAAAACATCGAGCCATAAAATTCAACGGGAGCGCGTGCCCACAGATAGGCAAAGCCAACATTTCGATATTCGGATAACAAATAAAGATCGAGAGCCATACGCCCTGCACGCCCATGCCAATCCGGTGTTAAGTCATAATTCAAAAAGGCCCACTCAATACTATTACCCAGGTTCTGCTCAGGCCTTTCTTTCGCCACAAGTTGAATAGTTGCACTCAGGCCATCACTAAAGTCAGTATCAAACTGCATACCCAGTAATGAATCTGGTTTTAATGACAGCCCACCGTCCTGACCTTCCTGGCTCAAGTCTCGTCTAAAGTAGAGATCGTCATCACCTGCATGTGTCACTGACAAGGTACCAAAACCGCTGAACTTAAAGTATTGATCGTCTGCAATGACATCACTAACGAAGATAGAACACAGAATAAACTGACAAACAACAATGAGAGAATTCTTACTCTTTCTCATTCGATTACTCCTGTGTCATTTGGACTTGAGATTTTGCTAAACACCATAACTGCTACATCGGGTACTTCATGATCACAAAACTAATAACCGTAGGATTCAACTTCAATAAATTTTACAACTGCCTATTATCTATAACAGATGCGTACTGCCGATATATATAAGCTTAGACCAATAGGTTGGCACATGTACTCTCATCTCGAGTTTTATGATCTCTTTAGAACGTTCTGATGATGATAAATAAGGCCTAATAATTTAAACATTCAATAAAACCTTTTTTCTAACTTATTGGAATATAAAGACAATATCTTAATAAAGATTATTAAAACTAGTTGAACGACGGACTATTTACCAATACAAAAACTGGAAAATATACGTCCCAACAGGTCATCAGAGGTGAATTCTCCGGTAATCTCATTCAACGATTCCTGAGCCTGACGTAACTCTTCAGCCAATAATTCACCGGCATGTAATGCCTCCAGACAATGTCTGGCAGTGGCTACATGATCGGCTGCGACCTCCAGTGCATCCAAATGTCGACGCCGAGCCATAAAGCGTCCCTGGGTGGATTGCTCATAGCCCATGCAGGTTTTCAGGTGATTTTTCAGTAAATCAAGGCCTTCACCTGTTTTAGCACTGACTGCAATTTCAATCCCCTGCTCGGTTTCTTTAATACCTGCATTGCGACCACTGAGGTCAATTTTATTGAACACCTTGGTGGTCCCAATATGAGCTGGTAGCTGATCTTCAATCGCCAGATGATCATCTTCATGATGTTGATCATCCAGCAACAGGAGAATACGGTCTGCCTGTTCGATTTCCAGCCAGGCACGACGCACACCTTCCTGCTCGACTGGGTCATCTGAATCGCGCAAACCTGCTGTATCGATAATGTGAAGAGGTAAGCCGTCGATCTGGATATGCTCGCGTAAAACATCTCGCGTAGTTCCAGGAATATCAGTCACAATGGCGGATTCACGGCCGGCAAGCTGATTCAACAAACTGGATTTTCCAGCATTCGGTCGTCCGGCAATCACCAGCGTCATACCTTCGCGCAGTAAACAACCCTGTCGAGCGGATCGAAACACATCCTCCAGAGCGGTCACAATTGCATCTAACTTAGTACTCACTATGCCATCAGAGAGGAAATCAATTTCTTCTTCCGGAAAATCCAGGGACGCCTCGACATACAGTCTGAGTTCAATGAGCTTTTCGACCAGCTCATGGACTGTCTGTGAGAATTCACCCTGCAGTGAGCGTAGCGCAGCCTTTGCCGCATCTTCAGATTCAGCCTCTATTAAATCGGCAACTGCTTCTGCCTGGGCCAGATCCATTTTATCGTTTAGAAATGCCTGTTCTGAAAATTCACCGGCTCGAGCAATTCGTGCACCCAGTGACAAGACTCGTTTTAACAGCATATCCAGTACCACGGGGCCACCATGGGCCTGCAGCTCTAGGACATCTTCACCAGTAAAAGAATGGGGTTTTTGAAAATACAGGGCTATACCTGTATCAATGGCTTCACCGTTTGCATCATTGAATGCCAGGTATTCTGCCTGCCGAACTTTAGGACAATGTCCCAGCATTGCTTCAGCAATTTCGACACTTTTTGAACCAGAAACGCGGACTATACCGACACCGCCCCGACCGGGCGCTGTGGCAATCGCCGCTATTGTTTCAGTTGTAGACATGATCAATGGAAACGTTAAACGTTTGTAGTTAATGATTGATGGTTAAACCATTAAACTACAAACCATCAACCATTAACCATTCTTTTTTAACTGGCTTCGATTCGCTTGGTAATTACCCACTGCTGTGCAATTGACAGGGTGTTATTTACCACCCAGTACAGAACCAGACCCGATGGGAACCACAGGAAGAAAACAGTAAACATCACCGGCATAAACTGGAAAATCTTCTGCTGCATGGGATCCATGGGCGCTGGATTCAGTTTTTGCTGAATGTACATGGATGCACCCATCAATAACGGCAAAATGTAATATGGATCCTGTTCCGAGAGATTAGTGATCCACAATGCAAATGGTGCATTACGCATTTCTACTGATTCCAACAGTACCCAGTACAGGGCAATAAATACCGGAATCTGAACCAGAATGGGTAAACAACCGCCGAGAGGATTAATCTTCTCCTCTTTATACATTCTCATCATGGCCTGAGACATGCCCTGTCGATCTTCACCATAACGCTCTTTCAATGACTGTAACTTGGGCGCTACCTTACGCATTTTTGCCATCGAGCGATAACTGGTTTCAGATAACTTGTAAAACACCAGTTTCACAGTAATGGTCAGGAAAATAATCGCCCAACCCCAGTTATCAAAAATGCCATGGAATACTTTCAACAACCAGAACAATGGTTTGGATAGAATGGTTAAAACACCATAATCAACGGTTAGTTCGAGGCCTGGTGCTATGACTTCTAGACGATCCTGTAATTTAGGACCTGCCACCAGTTGGCTCTTGAATCGCGCCTCTTCTCCTGCCGCAATCGTTGTTGCCGGTGAGCGCATCCCAAGAATATAGCGATTGGGATTTGGGTGCTTAGAATAGGTAAAGTTATTTTGCTGCTGGTCTGGAATCCACGCCGTGAGGAAGTAATGCTCGATCATCGCGACCCAGCCACCTTTCATATCCAACTTCAGATCTTTATCCGCTATATCTGAAAATTCAACCTTGTCATATTTAATTTCATCGTTATATACGACACCACCTGTATATGTGTAAATAAAGGCTGATTGACCTCGATCACTTTGTCCACGCACTAATTGACGATATTCACTACCTGTCCAGGTCTCAGTCCCTGCTTTAACGACATGTTCCACATCAATCGCATAACTATCACGTTTGAATGTAAAGATCTTGTTAACCAGAACACCTGCCTGTTGCCAGACCAAGGTTACCTTCAATTCATCACGACCATCTTCTAGACGATACTCATCCTGAGATACACTATATATAGCATGGTGGTTTGGTGCCTCAGATGAAGATGAAATAAGTCCGGATTGCGCAATATTGAAATAACTTTCATTGGATGACATTAAATCAAAGGGCACATCCTTTTCTTCGGCACTTTTCGGATATTGCAGTAAATCCAGTCGACGAATATCGCCACCCTTACTGTCTATCTCCAGATCCATGAGATCTGTCACCACATGGACGACTTTACGATCCACGGCAGACATATCTGCTCCGGGTACAGCTGCATCCGTAATGGAGATTGCGGTAGGTGTATCCGTTGGAACCACAGCATCCATTGACACTTGCGATTCAGTCTGAGCGACAGCAGCTTCTGGTTTTGGACCGTAATCCTGCTGCCAGGCCTGCCAGATCAAAAACAGGATGAAGAAAAAAGTGATATAGAGCAGGGTACGTTGATTTTCCATGGACTTCTATCGTTTATGGTTATTGGGTTTATCTGGTACAGGGTCATAACCCCCTTCATGCCAGGGATGACAACGGCTAACTCGACGAATCGCTAACCAGACACCGCGCACTATACCAAATCGGCCGACGGCTTCAACAGCATAGTCTGAACATGTCGGGGTATATCGACAACTTGGCGGTAAATATGGACTGATAGCATACTGATAAAACCGGATCAGTCCGATGATAATTTTTCGCATTGCTTGGTCAGTCTATTCCAGTGCTTATCCAGAGATTCGGCAATTTCGGCATTTGAGGCCAGTCGCGTCGCGGGTTTAGCCAGGACTACACAGTCAATACCGGGAAGTTTGCCTTGATTCAGGCGAAAACTTTCACGAATAACGCGTTTAATTCGATTACGATCAATCGCTCGTTTAGCGTTTTTCTTGGAAATTGCCAATCCTAGACGGGGGTAAGATAAATGATTGGAAATGGCAAGAATGGTTAGCAGACGGTCACTTGAACGAATCGCTTGCTTAAAAACCCGACTAAATTCTGCAGGCTTTAAAAGCCTGGCGCGCTTGTTAAAGCGCACCCCATTATCTGACATTCGCTAAGTCTATTACGACTAAACTTATGCAGATAAACGTACGCGACCTTTGGCACGACGGGCTTTCAGTACCTTACGGCCACCCACTGTACGACTGCGTGCACGGAAACCGTGAGTACGCGCGCGTTTAATTCGGCTAGGCTGAAATGTTCTTTTCATTGGTCAGGACCCTGAGTTCAACAACATGAAAATTTGGACCGCGAATTCTACGCCCTGGAATCACAGGAGTCAAAGCCTATCCTGCATTCTTCCGCATAAAAATCACTCTTTCTTGCTTTAATATCGGTTTCGCCACTGTGGAATGCAGTATAAAATGTTCGATTCGATTGTATTTTTTGGTGATTATGGTGACAACAGCGCTGTGGAACAAATGCCTGCAGAAACTGGAACAGGAATTATCTGATCAACAGCTAAATACCTGGATTCGACCACTGCAAGTTATTGAAGATGCTGATGTTTTACGACTTCTCGCACCTAACAGCTTTGTGCTGGACTGGGTTAAACAACATTTTCTGGCCCAGATTAAAGATATCGCCAAACAATTATCCGGTGATAACCCGATTCAGCTTTCATTAGAAATTGGTTCACAGGTACGTAAAAAGGCTGCACCACCGGTGGCTGCATCCGTTAGCCAAATCATACCCCCGGCCTCATTTGAAACGGATACGCTGGGTAGCTCAGCAAACGAAGAAATCGTTCATAACCTCAACCAGAGTTACACTTTTGATAGTTTCGTTGAAGGTAAATCGAATCAATTAGCCCGTGCTGCCTCGTTTCAGGTCGCTGAAAATCCAGGTGGTGGCAATAATCCCCTGTTCTTATATGGTGGTGTCGGTCTAGGTAAAACTCATTTGATGCATGCTGTTGGCAATCGCATGCTCGAAATCAATCCAGACGCACGCATCGTCTATCTACATTCTGAACGATTTGTCAGTCATATGATTAAAGCCCTGCAAAACAATATGATCGATGAATTTAAAAACTTCTATCGTTCTCTAGATGCCCTGCTGATCGATGATATTCAGTTTTTCGCCGGAAAAGAACGTTCACAGGAAGAATTCTTTCATACCTTCAATGCGCTTCTCGAAGGTGGTCGCCAGATTATTTTGACCTGTGATCGCTACCCCAAAGAGATCGATGGTCTTGAAGAACGTCTAAAATCACGTTTCGGATGGGGTCTACCCGTTTGTATCGAACCTCCGGAGCTCGAAACGCGTGTTGCTATCCTTAACAAGAAAGCCGAAGAATTCGGCATTAATCTGCCATCTGAAGCTGCTTTTTTTATTGCCAAACACATTCGATCTAATATCCGTGAACTAGAAGGTGCTTTACGCCGGGTTATGGCCACGGCGAACTTTACTGGTAAACCTATCAGTCTTGATTTTGCAAAAGATACCCTGCGTGATCTTATCGCTTCCCACGATAAACTGGTCACCATTGAGAATATTCAAAAAACGGTTGCTGAATATTATAAAATTCGTGGTTCTGACCTGCTATCAAATCGTCGTAGCCGTTCGATCACACGCCCGCGACAACTCGCCATGGCTTTATCTAAAGAATTGACTAATCACAGTTTACCCGAAATTGGCAACGCCTTCGGGGGCCGTGACCACACGACGGTACTGCATGCTTGTCGTAAAATTGCTGAATTAAGAGAGTCAGATTCTAAAATTAATGAAGATTACACAAACCTATTAAGAATCCTGAGCAACTAGTGTATAAACTGTGGATAAACTGCTTATAAACAGATGGCTTATCCACATGCATGCACTTATCCACAAACTGTCTACAGTTTTTAGGGTTGATACAAACGCTGTTTATAATGATAAAAACCATTGTAAACTATTGATTAATAACAATAATCTCAAGTTTTCCACAATTAACTGGGAACTTAATAGTAATAACTAAAGATATATATAAATAATATTATTATTAGGAAGCACAATGAAATTTAAAATTCTACGGGAAGATCTGTTAATACCACTTCAGCAAGTCATTGGTGCTGTAGAGAAACGTCAGACACTACCCGCTTTAGCCAATGTGTTAATCAAAGCGGAAGATAACCAGCTATCGATAACCGCTACAGATCTGGAAATAGAACTGATATCGAGAATCCAGCTTATGGCAGACGAACAGGGTGAAATCACCTTGCCGGCTAAAAAGTTACTGGATATTTGTAAATCGCTCCCTAATGAATGTGAAATCAGTATTGATATTGATGTTGATCGCGCCATCATAAAATCCGGACGCAGCCGTTTTACCCTATCCACTTTACCGGCAACGGACTACCCTGCTCTTGACGAAATCACTAGCATTTACGAGTTCAATCTCCCTCAATCTGTGCTCAAAGACCTGGTTGATAAAACAGCCTTTGCTATGGCACAGCAGGATGTACGCTATTATTTAAATGGTCTGATGTTAGAAGTCGCTGGGGGCGTTATTCGTGCAGTAGCAACGGATGGTCATCGCCTGGCATATTCTGAACAGAAACTCGAAACAGACACGATTGACAACAAGCAAGTGATTATCCCGCGTAAAGGTGTCAGTGAATTACAGCGCCTGCTGTCTGATACAGATGAGCCAGTTAAAGTTGTGCTTGGTAATAATCACATTCAATGTGAATTAGCGAACCAACGTTTTACTTCCAAACTTATTGATGGACGTTTTCCCGACTATAAACGAGTTATGCCTGATCCTGAAGGGAACACAGTGGTCGTTGATCGTGAGAATTTCAAACAGGCCCTGGTCAGAGCATCAATTCTTTCAAATGAAAAATACAGAGGTATACGCCTGATCCTGAATGACAACCTACTCAAATTACAGGCTCAGAATCCAGATCAGGAAGAAGCTGATGTTGAAGTCGAAGTTGACTATACCGGTGATCCCATGGAAGTCGGTTTCAATGTTAACTACATGCTAGATGTGCTTAACACCTCAAACCAGCAAGTGATACAGGGAATGATCAAAGATGCCAATAGCAGTTTTTTGCTGATATTTCCGGAACAACCAGAAAACCGCTATGTCATTATGCCTATGAGGCTGTAAACGATTACCTGTAAATCCAGCGCCAGTATGTCTTATCATCCTTCCGATGATAATTCCCTTCACAAGCTGCCATGAGTCTACAACAGCTCGATATCAGCCATTTCAGAAACTTGTACCAGGTCTCGATAAAACCTGGTACAGGTCTGAACATCATTACCGGTTTAAACGCAGCTGGTAAAACGAGTCTACTCGAAAGCATCTTCTACTTAAGCTATGGCCGATCTTTTCGCCACAGCCAGACGCGTGATCTTATTGAATATAACCAGCCTTACTTTCGCCTCGTCGCTAAACTCAACACTGACCATCACACGCGTATACTCGGTATTCAAAAAGATCAAAAGCAGCAAATTATTCGTATTGATCAACAAGACATTTCACGGATCTCAGACTTATCGGCTCTTTTTCCTGTCATTGCCTTACACCCCGACACACATCAACTCATCTCATCCGGGCCTGAACATCGTCGTCAATTTCTCGATTGGGGTGTGTTCCACGTGGAACATTCGTTTATTCAGGTCTGGAAAACTTTTAAAACAGCGTTATCACAACGCAATGCAGCTCTGCGCCAAGGTCAGGCAGAGCGTATGTGTCGTTTGTGGGATGACAGGCTAGTAACCAGTGCTAATCAAATTGATAAGTTAAGACGCCAGTATTTGGATAAGTTAAATAAACATATTAATCACCTTTCGCAACAGCTGTTCCCGCAAAACCGTATCAGTCTCGATTACAAACCCGGTTGGCTTGGAGAAGCTTCCTATGAAGATTGTTTAACGACACAGTTCGCCAAGGATCGAGAAAAGGGTTTTACCCAGGCGGGACCTCACCGTGCTGATATTCGTATACGTCTTGATGACAAGTCAGCACAAACTGCAATTTCGAGAGGTCAGCAAAAAAAGCTGGTCGCCTTGCTTAAATTAGCTCAGTTAGAACTATTCGCCAATTCATCAGAGAAAACATGTGTTCTCCTCTATGATGATCTTCCTGCAGAGTTGGATGCTGATAATAGACACAAGCTCATGTCTATTCTATCGACCATGAATGTCCAGGTGTTTGTTTCAGCAATTGAGTTGTCTCAAATAGACACAGCGGCCTGGAATTCAGTTACTGTGTTCCACGTGGAACATGGTGGAGTAGAAGAAGTTCAGGTCTAAAGAAACGGGGCGCAATGATGAAAAAACAGGAGAGAGAAACCCATCGCGAGCTTAAATCAGGTATACTATATCGATTCTATTACAGGGGTATTATATGAGCGAAGCCGCGTCTTACGATTCATCGAATATTAAGGTTTTAAAAGGCCTGGAGGCCGTCCGCAAACGTCCAGGTATGTACATAGGTGACACGGATGATGGCACCGGTTTGCACCACATGGTATTCGAAGTGGTTGATAACTCCATCGATGAAGCATTGGCAGGCTATTGCAGTGAAATAAATGTCCGTATCCATAGTGATGAATCGATATCAGTCACAGATAATGGACGTGGTATCCCTGTAGATATTCATCCTGAAGAAGGGGTTTCAGCTGCACAGGTCATTATGACTGTACTTCATGCAGGCGGTAAATTTGACGATAACTCCTACAAGGTTTCTGGTGGTTTGCACGGTGTGGGTGTTTCGGTAGTAAATGCCCTGTCAGATAAACTGAGGCTCACCATTCATCGTGAGGGTAAAATTCATCAGCAGGAGTATCATCTGGGTGAACCTGTTGAAGATATGAAAGTGATTGGAGAAACAGACCGTACAGGGACAGAGATACGTTTCTGGGCAAGCCCTGGTACCTTCACCAATATTCACTATCATTACGATATCCTCTCCAAACGTTTACGTGAGTTATCCTTTCTAAATTCCGGTGTTCGTATTGTCCTGAATGATAACCGCAGTGATAAATCGGATGTGTTTGAATACGAGGGCGGTATCCGTTCCTTTGTCGAACATCTGAATAAGAACAAGACACCTCTGCATGAAACTGTATTGAATTTCAGCACCGAAAAGGACGGTGTTGGTGTTGAAGTGGCCATGCAGTGGAATGATTCATACCAGGAAAATATTTTCTGTTTCACCAATAATATTCCCCAACGTGATGGTGGTACTCATCTGGCCGGTTTCCGCTCGGCTCTGACGAGAAGCCTGAATCAGTATATGGAGAAAGAAGGTGCGGCAAAAAAGAACAAAGTTAGTACCACTGGGGATGATGCACGAGAAGGCCTGATGGCCGTGCTGTCCGTGAAAGTACCAGATCCGAAGTTCTCATCACAGACAAAAGATAAACTGGTGTCGTCAGAAGTAAAGTCGATTGTTGAAGCGACTATGGCAGAGAAACTGCAGGAATTTCTGTTGGAAAAACCGGCTGATGCCCGCGCCATCACATCGAAAATAATTGAGGCTGCGCGTGCTCGAGAGGCTGCTCGTAAAGCCCGTGAAATGACACGTCGCAAAGGGGCTCTGGATATTGCCGGTTTGCCGGGTAAGCTAGCAGACTGTCAGGAGAAAGATCCTGCCCAGTCTGAACTGTATCTGGTGGAGGGTGATTCAGCAGGTGGTTCAGCGAAACAGGGTCGTGATCGTCGCACTCAGGCAATTTTACCGTTGAAAGGTAAAATCTTGAACGTTGAAAAAGCACGCTTTGATAAAATGCTGGGTTCTGCAGAAGTGGGTACCCTGATAACAGCTTTGGGTTGTGGTATCGGTAAGGATGACTATAACCCGGATAAAATTCGTTATCATCGCGTGATTATCATGACTGATGCTGATGTCGACGGCTCCCATATCCGTACACTGCTATTGACCTTCTTTTACCGCCAGATGAAAGAATTGATTGAACGTGGTTATATTTACATCGCACAGCCGCCATTGTACAAGGTGAAAAAAGGTAAGCAGGAGCGCTACGTTAAAGATGATGAAGAGCTGAATGCTTATCTATTACAGCTGGCATTGAGTGGTGCTCAGTTGTTTGTCGAACCAGGATCACCACCGATATCCGATACAGCCATGGAAGAACTGGCTCGAAACTATATGAGTGTACAGACGGTAATTAAACGACTGGCACGACGATTCGAGATCGATATTTTACAACAGCTACCGTTACTAGGCTCATTGTCTGAAGATGCTTTGAAAGATGATGGATTAGTGCAACAGTTTTCAGATAAGTTATTGAATTCATTAAAGAATTCTGCAGATTCAGGTGTTGATTATAGCGTGAGTGTCGAAGCAGCTGAAGACGCTCAGGGCTATGATATAAAAGTAATTAAATATGTACATGGTCTGGAACATGAGTATGTTCTGAATCACGAGTTCTTTACATCACCTGAATATCAGTTAATTGGAGAATTGAGTGATAAACTGAATGGTCTGCTGAATGAAGGTGCTTATATTAAACGCGGTGATAAAAGTATCGAAGTTAGTGGCTTTGCAGAAGTCCTCGACTGGTTGTTTGAACAAGCACGCAAAGGGCAAAGTATTCAGCGCTATAAAGGTTTGGGTGAAATGAATCCAGATCAGCTCTGGGATACTACAATGAACCCGGAAAGTCGTCGAATGTTGCAGGTATGTATTGAAGATGCGATTGCAGCAGATGAGGTATTTACCACACTGATGGGTGATCAGGTGGAACCAAGACGAGAATTTATCGAGAAAAATGCTCTGTCAGCTATGAATATTGATACCTGATGCGAGTTAGAAAGAATGAAAAAACCCCGCTTAGCGGGGTTTTTTTTGTTTATAAAATGTAGTTAGTTTGACTAAAATCTTTATAAATCAATTAGCTAGATCATTTTCACTGCCGTATTGAGCCATACGGTCTTGTTTGACCTGTTTCATTACCAGAACCAGAGCTTCAAGGTAGGGTACGACATCATTTTGCTTCATGATCTTACGACCTGATGAGCTGTGTGAAAATTTGATAAATTGTTTTATGGTTTCGATATTCGGACTATCGGGATTAAATGTAATGAATAAAGGACGATAGAGGGCATATTGACCTTTACGAATAGTATTGTAATCCGGGTACTTATCATTAAGTTTTAAGATTTTGAGATTACGTAACCGAGCACTACTAATACCTGTGATACCAATTGCATTGGGGTCTTCAGTGATCGCCTTTTCTAGTGGGCCACTGGATTTAAATGTTTGATTGGCAGTAAATTCCTTCTCGATATCTGCAAATATTAATTTACGAATAGTATAACCAACACCTGATACTTTACTGCCTCTAACAAAAAGTTTAACCGGGGCATCGTTACCGCCCAGTTGTTTCCAGTTGGTGATTTTACCCATATACAGATCCTGAATCTGCTTGAAGGTGATGTTAGTAACCGGATTTTCAGGATTGACGATGACGGCCAGTGCATCCCAGGCAACAGGCTCAAAAGCGACACCCTGTTCAAGTGAATGATCTTTCAGAGAATAACGACAAGAGCCACCAATATCAGCACTGCCATCGGCTACTTTTCGAATACCCTTGGTAGCGCCACCACCATTCATATTGACATCAATGCCGTATTTGGCTTTGAATGCTTTGGTCATTTCGATCATATAAGCTTTTTGACTGATGCCGCAGCCAGCCCATTCAAGTGATTGAGTATTGGCGTAAGTAGTAGCAGATAAAAGCCCCAAAATTAAAAAGATAAAGATTTGGAATGATTTTTTCATGGTTTAGCTCCCAGAGGTTTAGCTAAACAGTTAAACTGCTTAGATTATTGTTGAGCAACCACGGATATTTGTGAGAATCACAGTAGGCATCTTGCCGAAAGTAGGTATTTAAGCATATTTGTTTAGAATATTAAAGAAACTTATTTACTAACCGATTGATTTATAAGAGATTGTTAATATACACCATGTCAAAGCCAGCACCTGAATTAGCCGATTTACCTCAATTTTCAGCAATTAAAGTAGAAAACGTAGAATCACAGATTGATAAGTTACTTAACAGTAATCGAGAAAAACTGAAGATATTGATTAAATACACCCAGGAGCATGGTGCTAGTTGGCCAATGCTGGTCGCCCCTCTGGAGGATATGGATAATGAGCTGTCCAAACAATGGTCACCCATTCGTCATTTGAATTCAGTGGTAAATTCCGAAGCGCTGAGAAAAGCCCATGACGCCTGTATTCCAAAATTAAGTACCTATGGTACTGAAATGTCACAAAATGAGGGCTTGTATCAGGCCTATTTAGAAATTAGAAATAGCGATGAGTTTGTTCACTTGAATGATGCGCAAAAACGGACCATAGAAAATGCTTTGCTTAAGTTCACATTGAATGGCATTGCGCTGGATGAAGACAAAAAACAGTTATTCAAGGAATACAAGCAAACACTAGCGAAACTAAAAACTCGCTATGAACAAAATGTACTGGATGCAACTCAGGCCTGGCAGTTACATGTCACTAAAGAATCAGCCTTAGCTGGCCTGCCGGAATATGCAAAGGCAATGGGTAAACAAGAGGCAAAGAGTGAAAAAGTTCCTGGGTGGATATTTACCCTTGATGCACCTGCCTATCTTGCGATTATGACCTATGCAGATGACCGTGATTTACGTAAAGAAATGTATCAGGCTTATAGTACCCGAGCCTCGGATCAAGGTCCGGATGCAGGCAAATATGATAATTCGAGTATCATGGAAGAAATTCTGGAACTGAGACAGAAGATGGCACAGCTTCTTGGTTTTAACAATTATGCTGAATTATCAATTACAGACAAGATGGCAGAGTCGACGCAGGATGTCCTGGCATTTTTAAACGATCTGGTAAAGCGTTCACGGCCACAGGCAGAAAATGAATATCAACAGTTACAGGCATTTGCACAGGAAAAATGCGGAATTGATGATCTTCAAGCCTGGGATATTGCTTATTGTTCTGAGAAGTTGAAACAGCAAGAATACGATATTAGTCAGGAAGATTTGAAACCCTACTTCCCTGCTCCTGAAGTAATTCAGGGTCTTTTTGAAATCGTACATCGTCTATATGGTTTAGATATAACAGAACGAGATGATGCAGATGTTTGGCATCCAGATGTATTGTTTTATGAAATCAAGAATCAGCAGGGTGAAGTATATGGACGCTTTTACCTGGATTTGTTTGCCCGTGCTAACAAACGCGGTGGTGCATGGATGGACGAATGTGTCAGTCGGATGAAAAGTACCGATCATTTACAGATTCCGGTAGCGTATTTAACCTGTAATTTGACACCACCAGTAGGTAATGACCCAGCCTTACTAACACATGATGAAGTAACTACATTGTTCCATGAATTTGGTCATGGTTTACATCATATGTTGACACAGGTTGATGAATTGTTTGTTTCTGGAATTAATGGAGTTGAATGGGATGCAGTTGAGTTACCAAGCCAGTTTATGGAAAACTGGTGTTGGGAAAAAGAAGGACTTGAATTAATTTCCAAGCATTATCAAACCTGTAAAACATTACCAGAAGAATTGTATACAAAAATGATCAGGGCAAAGAATTTTCAGTCTGCTATGTTCATGGTCAGGCAACTGGAATTTGCCCTGTTTGATTTTAGATTACATATGGAATACGGAACAGAGAGCTTTACCACGATCCAGGCACTTCTGGATAATGTAAGAGAACAGGTAGCAGTTGTAATTCCGCCCGCATTTAATCGTTTTCAACATGGATTTGCACATATATTTTCCGGTGGATATGCCGCCGGTTATTACAGTTATAAATGGGCAGAAGTTTTATCAGCCGATGCATTTTCTAAATTTGAAGAACAGGGAATTTTTGATGAAGCAATAGGACAGTCTTTTTTGAAAAACATTTTACAAAAAGGTGGCTCTGCAAAAGCAATGGATCTGTTCAAAAATTTTATGGGAAGAGAACCCAGTATTGATGCTTTACTCAGACACAGTGGTCTAGTGTAGAAATGTGACTGTAAAGTATCACTGTGGTTTTATACTTAGCAACGAGAAGATAGTTTACGCTATGGTGTGACACATAGTAAATTAAGTATAAATCTAAATAGTATTACTAAGAACAAAAATAGATGGCAATGAAATATAAAGATTTACGAGATTTTATAAAGCAGCTCGAAGACAGGGGTGAGTTAAAGCGTGTCAAAATTGAAGTTGATCCTGTTCTTGAAATGACCGAAATTTGTGACCGCACATTAAGAGCCTCAGGCCCTGCTCTGTTGTTTGAAAATGTAAAAGGTTCAGATGTCCCGGTATTAGCTAATTTATTCGGTACACCTGAGCGTGTTGCAATGGGTATGGGTGAAGAGTCAGTAGAAGCGTTGCACGAAGTGGGTCAGTTACTGGCGTTTTTAAAAGAACCGGAACCGCCTAAAGGAATGAAGGATGCCTGGGAAAAACTGCCGATCTTTAAACAGGTTTTAAATATGGCACCAAAAGTTGTGTCTAAAGCCGACTGCCAGAAGATTGTGATTAATAAGGATGATGTTGATATTTCAGAAATTCCTGTACAAACTTGTTGGCCAGGTGATGCCGCACCATTAATTACCTGGGGACTAGTTGTAACCAAAGGACCGAACAAGGAACGACAGAATTTAGGTATTTATCGGCAGCAGGTGATAGGTAAAAACAAAGTGATAATGCGATGGTTATCTCATCGTGGTGGTGCACTGGATTTTAAAGAGTGGCAGGAAGCACATCCGGGTGAACCATTTCCAGTAGCGGTCGCATTAGGGGCTGACCCAGCTACTATATTGGGTGCCGTGACACCGGTTCCGGATACATTATCTGAATATGCTTTTGCTGGTTTACTGCGTGGAAGTAAAACAGAAGTGGTGAAATGTCAGTTAAGTGAATTACAGGTACCGGCATCAGCAGAATATGTTCTGGAAGGTTACATCTATCCTGATGAAATGGCAGCAGAAGGCCCCTATGGGGATCATACTGGTTATTATAATGAGGTAGAAAATTTTCCGGTTTTTACCATTGAAAAAATAACACATCGTAAGCAGCCGATATATCACAGCACCTATACCGGACGTCCACCCGATGAGCCAGCTATTTTAGGTGTGGCACTGAATGAGGTTTTTGTGCCGATTCTTCAGAAACAGTTTCCTGAAATTATCGATTTTTATTTACCCCCGGAAGGTTGTTCATACCGTATGGCAGTTGTCAGTATGAAAAAACAGTATCCGGGCCACGCGAAACGCGTCATGTTAGGTGTCTGGTCATTTTTGAGACAGTTCATGTATACCAAGTTTGTCATTGTAGTCGATGATGATGTAAACGCGCGGGACTGGAATGATGTGATCTGGGCGATGACTACACGCATGGACCCTGCTCGAGATACCACAATCATTGAAAATACTCCGATTGATTATCTTGATTTTGCGTCCCCCGTTTCTGGTCTGGGATCGAAAATGGGTTTTGATGCAACCAATAAATTACCGGGTGAAACAGATCGTGAATGGGGTCAGCCAATTGTCATGAGTGACGAAGTCAAACAACGTGTTGATGACATGTGGGAATCACTCAAGATATTCGACGATTGATGGTAGATTTGAATCGCATTGAAAGCAGGTGACATGTATATGTCGGAATTAAAATTTTATGTCAAGGAAAGTGGTATTCATGGCAAAGGTTTATTTGCCAGAAGTCGTATTGAGAAAGGTGAGATTATCGGCAGTATTGCATTCAAACCCACTGAACAAGATGGACCGTATGTTTTATGGGTAGAAGACCAGGGAATACTGGTCGAGTGCGATTTGAAATATATCAATCACAGTGCAAAACCGAATGCCTGTTATTGTGAAGACCTGGATGTTGTAGCCTTAAAGTCTATAAATAAGGACGAGGAAATAACACATGATTACGGTGATGATTGGTTAGACGATTGATGAGTACGAACCATAATCGTTTTATCTGGTTACTAATTTATATAAGTGTACTGTTATGGTCATTCATAGAACCTAAAGACCGTACTATATGGTTACTTGAAGTGTTTCCTGCTCTAGTGGCGCTGATTATATTGACGGTTACTATTAACAGATATCGTCTGACACCACTACTCTATCAATTAATTTTAATCCATTGCATCATCTTGATGATTGGTGGTCACTACACCTATGCAGAAGTACCCGCCTTTGATTGGCTACGCGATAGTTTCGATTTATCGCGTAACCATTACGACAAGGTGGGTCATTTTGTTCAGGGTTTTGTACCGGCGATAATCTGTCGAGAAATACTGATCCGAAATACCGCATTAGAGAAAGGCAAGATGATGTTTTTTCTGGTGCTATGTGTGAGTCTTGCGATTAGTGCATTTTACGAAATTTTAGAATGGTGGGTAGCAATTACAACTGAAGAAAATGCAGCAGCATTTTTAGCGACACAAGGTGATGTCTGGGATACCCAGTCTGATATGCTGTTAGCATTGCTGGGCGCTATCCTGGCCCAGTTAATATTGAGCCATATTCATGATCGACAATTGAAGAAACTACTCAGAGCTTAACTGAATGTGATGTGCTTTTGTAAGGATTGCTTCCAGTTGATATTTGTAGTCTCAGAATATAATTTGATATTCCGCCCTACCTCATTTTCATACCAGCCAGAGTGATGTTGCAATGGTTCAACCTCATAGCCCCACCAGGTACCATCGGCGTCCTGAGCTAGCCATTTGACCCAGTGGGGAATGTCAAGATCACTGATTTGCATCTGATTTGAGCATTAGGTGATCAAGTTTGTCATCCATGTGCAACATGGTGAGCTCGCTGAAACCACCAATCCATTTGCCATCGATAGTGATCTGAGGAACGGTACGGGCTCCGTTAGTGGCCTCAGCCATTTCACGTAATCCACTATGACCATTATCTACGCGTACTTCTTCGAAGGGTATATTCCATTTATCCAGCAGTCGTTTTGTTTTGTCACAAATCGGACAACGACCGGTACTATATATTTTAAGTCTGGGCATAAGATGTCTCTGAACTAAATAAGCGGCATAGTATATCAAATTGACGAATAGGCTAAATGATTAGTTTTATTGGGGTTTTTGAGTGAAAACTTTAACTTTTAGAGTAAATGCGGCAAAATGTTCGGCCAAACAAATCGGCGGTAAATAGAGATGGCATTTAAGGTAACCGTACAGCCCAGTGGGCACACATTCACGACAGAAGATAATGAGACTGTACTCGAAGCTGCATTACGTCAGTCAATTGATCTACCCTATGGTTGCCGTGGTGGAGCTTGCGGTGCCTGTGAAGGCCAGTTGTTGAGTGGCAAAGTCCATTATGAAAAGACACCAATGGCTTTGTCTGATGAGATGATCGAGGATAATAAGGCTTTATTTTGTAAAGCCATTGCTGAGTCTGATCTGGAAATCAAACTTCGTGAAGTTGAGTCAGAAATTGAAGTGAGAAGTTTCCGCTGTCGTGTTGAAGAGAAACAGCAGTTGTCTCATGATGTGATTGCACTCAAGCTTAAACTTGCGGGTGATGAACGCTTGCAGTTTCATGCCGGTCAGTATGTCGAGTTTATCCTGGAGGATGGTAAACGACGCGCATTTTCGATTGCCAATGCACCTCATGATGATGAATTAATCGAGTTACATATTCGGCATGTGCCAGGTGGCAAATTTACTGATTTTCTATTTGAAGAAATGCCAGATAAAACCATGTTGCGCCTGGATGGTCCTCATGGGAATTTTTATTTCAGAGAAGATTCTGATCGTCCAATACTGATGGTGGGTGGTGGTACAGGTTTTGGCCCACTGAAGTCGATCATTGAACACGCCATTTATGTCGGGAATACACAGCCTATTCATGTGTTTATGGGTGTCAGGGCACTGAAAGACCTGTACATGCAGGATATCGTAAAACCCTGGATCGAACAGCATAATATTACGTTTACACCTGTTTTGTCAGAACCAGAAGCAGGTGATAACTGGAGTGGTGAAACAGGTTTTGTACATGAGAGTGTGGCGAAATATTATGACGATCTGTCCGCATTTGATATCTATATCAGTGGACCACCAGTGATGGTCAATGCTGCGGCTGATGTCTTTTTGAAGCAGTCAGCTGATCGTGATCATATGTTCTCTGATGCATTTGAATTTTCAGCCGATGCGCTTAAGGCGATGGGTAAATAAACCCTGAAAGTGTTTACTGAATGATTTTGAGGATAGGTGCTGTTTCCTGTCCTCGGTCAACTGAGCTTTTCAGGTCAGTGGCACGTCGCATAAATTTGTCTCGGCTCTCGCCCGAGGCCAGTTTGAGTCCTTTTCTGTAATAGGCCTGAGCCTGTTCAGGTTTATCCATGCGTTCTTCCATCAATTGCGCCAGTTCAAGGTAAGCATCCGACATAGGTCGAATACCAAGACTGGATTCCAGGTAACTAACAGCTTTTCCCCAAAGCTTAGCTTTGATACAGAGTATACCCAGTGCTAACAATAAATCGGCGTTACGTTGGTGATGCAGTAACCAGGTTTCTGCTCGTTCCAACTGTTGATTGGCATTACTGCAACTGATCTGTGCATAGAGTCTGACCAGTGTTTCATTCCAGTTTTTACCCAGGTAGTTGCGCAGGATCCCTTCAGCCTCATCATCTCTTTGACTGTTGATAAGAAATAAGACATAGATGCGCAGCAGCTCTGGTCGCTCTTTTAAATGTTTAGGCAGTCGCTTCCATAACTGAGAGGTACTGACGTAGTCATTGGTTTTGATGTGCTTATTAAACAGACCGGAATAGGTATCTGTTTCGATTTCAGTTAATTTTTCATCATCGAGTAAATGATGCTTGCGGACCTCATTAATCAGTTTTTCAAGGCTATCCCAGTCACCGAGCTGATGATATACCCGTGCCTGAAGCTTTCTTACATAGCTGTGTTTTGGAGACAGGGTATTGAGGTGATTCAGGGTTGCCAGTGCCTGCTCGTATTGTTTATGTGCCAGTTGTAGTTCAGCCTGGGTAATGCCGATAGCAATATCAGCATCGGGAGTTGTTTCATGAGCCAGACGCAGGTATTCATCACGTCGCTCATAGGCACCCTGAAGCTGGGCTGATCGGGCAGCCATCAAGTAATTCAGTAAACCGGTATCACTATGACGAACCTGTTTAAGCAGAATTTTTTCTGCATGGGAGAAGCGTCCTTCTGACATTTCAATTAAGCCACGAACCAGAGCATTACGTGCTTTTTCAGCCTGTCGATTGCTGTATTTGAGTCCGAGATAGTCGGGAATACGGAAAAAAATCGATAAAACCCGTAACAGGTAATATAAGATGAAAAAAGTAATTGTCAGAAAACCAAGCATAAAAATAAATGAGGTTTCGATACTGGTATCAGCGAAGCTGAAAACTACATAACCGGGTCCGTAGTAATAAGACAGAAGTCCAATCAGTACAGCGAGTGTAGCTGCGATGACTGCAGCAAGAAGTATGCGTTTCATTACATAACCTCCTGCGAAGGTTTACTCTTGCTGGCGGGTTGTTGCTTGTTTGTGTCATCTTCAGTCTGTAAGGCTTTTTGCAACATCGACCAGGAAGTCGTGATATCAGGTAACTGTGGAGTCAGGGCAAGAGTACTCATGTTTGTGAGATCAGCATTCATCTGACTGACGCGATTGTCAGCAGTTTTGTAGTGGGCATGCAGAATTTGTATAGCCTGTTGTAAATCGTGACTGAACTGGGATTGATCAAATCTTAGAACAGCCAGACGGGCACCTAATAAATGAGTGCGCAATATTTGCTCAATGTGTTGTTGCTGTTCTGCAGAACTGGCTGGATCAATAGCACGATCATGTATTTTTATGTCTCCAATATTTTTTAGCGTATCGATCACTGAATCGACAAAACCATCTTTTGGTTTAGGTTCAGCTTCTTCCGGTTGAGGCTTTTCAAACTGTGTTTTTACTTCTTCAACAACAGACTTGAAAGGTAATTCAGCCAGATGTTCGATCATTTGATCGAGTGCCAGGGCAGTACCATTGACGTCGACCTGTTGAATTGTTTTAAGGCTCGCAATGTCTTTGCTTAATTGTTGGCGAATAGGAAATAAACTCAAGTCACCAAGATCAAATAAACGTTGACTGGCTGCAGAGAGTGCTGCAACGGCGCTGTTGATATCGCGGGCAATTTGAAGACGGCGATTGGCCATACGCAATAAATAATCAATTTCAGCCAGAATCCAGCCACGTTGTTGACGATTGGTAATCGCAATGGCCTGCTGTGACAGTTTGGTTAGTTCAACTTGCTGTTGCTGGAGTTGCTGAAGTTGAGTGTTATTGGCTGTAATAGACTGTTTCAGTGATTCTGATTGTGAGTTTAATTGTGCATTAAACTGATTAAGTTGCTGGCGCAAACTGGCAGTATCACGATTCTGGCTATCGAGTAGACTGATTTGTTGTTGCCAGAGATAGTAGGCGGCATAGCCAGTGGCAGCTGCGACTATGAGAAGTAAGAACAGAGTGAACAGCGCCAGAGAAGAACGTTTTTGTTTGGTTTTTGATGCCTGAGCGTCCTGGGTCGACTTAGGTTCTGGTTTCGATTTCGGTGGTGTCTCAGGGTCTGACTTTGACTTCGGCGATGCCTCGGAGTCTAAATTCGACTTTGGCATTGCCTCTGGTTCTGACTTGGACAGTTGTTTGTTATCAGTATCTGCCATGATGTTATCTGTTAACCTGTTTGAATCTGATTTTGATACCAGT
>JBFFSQ010000011.1:0-31336 GCA_041572275.1 Gammaproteobacteria bacterium | reverse complement strand
TTGCCGAGGAATATGATGATAAGGCTGATTGCAAGGCCTGCAAACCAGTCTTTTTTCAATAGCCCCATTCCTACTTATCCCCTGAAGATGATGTCATTATTGTTTTAGATTCAATGGAGGATAGATCATAAACCCGAGACTTTCCTGTCACCAGCTATAATTCTTAATACTTGAGTAAAATCACACCTTTGAACGTCTTTTTTTGGTTATTACTTTAATTGTGGGCCCAGGCTGGAATTCAACAGCACATTACCAATCTCGGTACCCAGGCTTCTAGAAAAACGTTCGAAAAAGTCAGGCTGAGCGGAGAAATCAACAATTGCTTCGGCTCCAATGACTTCTCGAGCCACCTGACTGGAGCTGGCCAGTTCATCAACCAGGCCAATTTCGACACTCTGGTCACCGGTCCAGATCAGGCCGCTAAACATACCGTCCACTTCTTTCAGGCGATCACCGCGTCCCTGTTTTACAGCATTGATAAACTGGTTGTGAATATTGTCCAGTAGCCCCTGAAGATGTAGGGTCACCTTTGGATCTGAGGGTGAGAATGGATCTAGCATTGCTTTGTTTTCACCGGCAGTGAGTGTTCGGCGTTCGATACCCAGTTTTTTCATCGCATCGACGACACCAAAATTATCCATGCGTACGCCAATTGAGCCAACGATGCTGGCCTGGTCGGCATAAATTTTTTCAGCCGCAGCCGCTACATAATAGCCGCCCGATGCACAGATGTCGGTTACGACTGCATACAGGGGAATATCCGGGTATTTTTCTCGCAGTCGCAGGATTTCATCATAGATATATCCGGACTGAACCGGGCTGCCGCCGGGGCTGTTGATGCGCAATAGCACGCCTGCTGTGCTTGGGTGTTTAAATGCGGCTCTGAGTCCACTGACAATTTTGTCTGCGCTGGCTTCAGTGCCGGGTGCAATGACACCTTTTAGTTCCACCAGGGCCGTGTGTTTTTCACCCATTTTACCCTTGGGGTAACTATGATCAGAGGGTGAGAGCAAAATGATCAGAAGAATAAATAAATAAGCAAAGGTCAGAAATTTAAAAAAGATGCCCCAGCGGCGTGCGCGGGTTTGTTCTTTTAGGCCTTCAGTGGCAATTTTTTGCAGAATGTCTTTTTCCCAGTTGTTATTCTGATCTGTCATTACGTTATCCTGAAACTTGTTTAGTCGGTTGTGTAGGGTTTAGAGTGATTTCAGGAAAGGTCCGATTTCACTGATATCATGCAGGCACTCAACAGGTTTGTGTTTTAACAAACGTTCCACCGGATGTACACCATAACTCACAGCCAGGGAGTCCATGCCGGCATTTTTGGCCATTTCAAGGTCGTATTCTGTATCGCCAATCATGAGAGCGTCTTTTGGCGACATGGCCAGTTGGTCGAGAATTTCTTCCAGCATCAGTGGATGCGGTTTGGAAAAGGTCTCTGAGGCACAGCGCGTGGTATGGAAACGCCCGCCCAGGCCCGTATATTCGAGAACCTGATCGAGGCCCTGTCTACCCTTGCCAGTAGCTACTGCCAGCCAGTAGCCCTGGTTTTCCAGATCCTCCAGAAGTTCTGCGGCACCGTAAAATAGCTCTGAGGGCGTAGTATTTGTTTCCAGGTACTGGTAACGATAGATATCAGCCATTTCACCTATCATAGCTTCAGGTTCTTCAGGATAGAGGGCTGTCAGAGCTTCCTGCAGACCGAGGCCAATGACGTTTCTGAGTTCGTGGTCTGCCCTGGGGGCAAAACCGACTTCCGTGCCTGCAATACGCAGACAATCGACGATACGTGCGACGGAATCCATTAAGGTACCATCCCAGTCGAAAATCAGTAATTTATAGGGCAGGTGTGTGTTGTTCATGGTTACAGTATCTTCAATAATTCGTGCCATTCTTGGTCTAAAGGCGCGGTAAAGCTATAGGCTTGATCGAGTTTGAAACTCAATCGATACGCATGTAAGAACATGCGTCTGAAACCCTGTTGTTTCAAGTATCGATTGAATTCACTATCGCCGTATTTTTTATCACCGGCGACCGGGTGTCCGCTATAAGCGGCATGAACACGGATCTGATGGGTGCGACCGGTAAATAGTTTGATTTCAGCGAATGTGGCTTGGTCATAATAATCCAGGGGTGTGAACAGGCTTTGAGCCATTTTTCCTGTCGGATCCACACACACCATGCGTTCACCACCCTGAAGGGTATTTTTCTTCAGGGGTGCATCGATCTGTTTTGCGCCACCCTGCCAGCGACCGACCAGAATGGCCTGATAGATCTTTTCCATTTCATCTTCACGGCGGAATTGTTCATGTAATTGTTTTAGGGCAGGGCGTGATTTGGCCACAACCAGGCAGCCGCTGGTATCTCGGTCGAGTCGGTGCACCAGTTCCAGCATGTCGGCATCTGGTCGACATTGGCGGAGTATTTCGATGACGCCATAGGGTATATTGCTGCCACTATGTACGGCAAGCCCAGCGGGCTTGTTGAGCACCAGAACGGCATCATTCTCAAATAGAATCGATGAGCTGATAGTCTCAAGCACACTGCTGGGGATTTCAGTTTCAGATCGTTCGCTCATCCTGACAGGGGGGATGCGCACCAGATCCCCGGCCTGTAGACGGTAGCTGGGCTTTTTACGGCCTTTGTTTACCCGCACCTGGCCGCTACGCAATAATTTGTAGATGCGACTCTTGGGTACGCCTTTCAGCTGGCTGAGCAGGAAGTTGTCCAGACGTTGATCGGCATGTCGAGGGCCAATTTCAATATTCTGGACGCTATTATGTGTGATAGTCATGGCGGCGGTATTCTACCAGTCAACAGGATTTTTGTGGGACATATCCGTGTTTGTGTTGTCGAAAAGATACTTTAGATAGTATCAAGGCTTGACCGGGTAGCTGCAATTTGCAAAACTGTGCAGATTCATGAATAACCCTAAAAGGGTGATTTTTCAGGAATTTCTCAAAGTCCGGTAGTCCGTATTAACTAAATAATCGCTATCCTGGAAAAGAGATGGGGTTGGTACCCCACATGAACCCGTCATGTTAGTTACTGATGGGTAAAAGAATTTTGACACATATCCCGGATATGGGTCTCAGGGCAGTCCAAAGCCAATAATTTGGAAACACAGGTTAAATTAATGAACAACACCCCGATGCACAAAGTTACTGAAGCAATGCACAGCGCCCTGTGGGGCAGCTATGTTGCCGTTGCCTGTCTGTTTGTGCTGATCCGTAATACTCAAGCTGTCGTTATCAAAGAGACACAGCCGAATACAGTCATGGGGTGGCTATCAGAATTAGGTTTAAACAATAATGAAACGAATTTTAATCAACGCCCTCCAGAAAGAGGAGATCCGCGTGGCCATGGTAGATGGCCAGCAGCTCTACGATCTGGATATCGAAGTTGCCTCACGGGAACAGAAAAAAGCCAGTATCTACAAGGGTACCATTACCCGGGTTGAACCCAGTCTAGAAGCTGCATTTGTCGATTATGGCGCCGAGCGTCATGGTTTCCTGCCATTTAAAGAAATTTCTCGCAGTTATTTTACTGAAGAAGCACTAAAGGCCGACGGTCGTCCGGATATTAAAACTGCGATTAAAGAAGGTCAGCAGGTTGTTATTCAGGTTGAAAAAGAAGAGCGTGGCAATAAAGGCGCAGCTCTAACCACCTTTATCAGCCTGGCAGGTCGTTATCTGGTGCTAATGCCCAATAATCCTCGAGCAGGTGGTGTTTCTCGTCGTATCGAAGGTGATGATCGTCAGGAAATACGTGAAGCTATGAGTCAGCTTGATGTGCCTCAGGGTATGGGCCTCATTGTCCGTACCGCGGGTGTTGGTCGCAGTACAGAAGAACTGCAGTGGGATATGGAGTACCTGATCCAGATCTGGCAGGCCATTGAAAAAGCAGCCTCTGAACGCCAGGCACCATTCCTGATCTATCAGGAAAGTAATGTCATTATTCGTGCGCTACGTGATTATTTCCGCAGTGATATTGGTGAAATCCTTATTGATAAGCCGGAAGTCTATAAAACGGCAGAAGACTTTATCAAACAGGTGATGCCTAACAGCCTGCGTAAGCTCAAGCTATATGAAGACCCTATTCCTTTATTCAATCGCTTCCAGATTGATGGCCAGATAGAGTCGGCCTTCCAGCGTGAAGTGCAACTGCCTTCTGGTGGTGCGATCGTGATTGACCATACCGAGGCCCTGATTTCTATCGATATCAACTCTGCCCGCGCTACCAAGGGGCATGATATTGAGGAAACAGCACTGAATACAAACCTGGAAGCTGCAGATGAAATTGCGCGTCAATTGCGCTTGCGTGATCTCGGTGGTCTGGTAGTCATTGACTTTATCGATATGATGGTTTCACGCAACCAGCGTGCTGTTGAAAATCGCTTGCGTGATGCCTTGAAAATGGATCGTGCCCGCGTTCAGATCGGTCGTATTTCACGTTTTGGTTTGCTGGAAATGTCTCGTCAGCGCTTGCGTCCTTCCCTGGGTGAGTCAACCCAGATTGTGTGCCCACGTTGTAACGGCTATGGCACCATTCGCAGCATCGAATCACTGTCACTGTCATTAATCCGAATTGCAGAAGAAGAAGCGCTGAAAGAACATACTGGTCGGGTCATTATCCAGGTGCCAGTTGAAGTAGCGACTTATATCTTTAATGAGAAACGTGAAGCATTAAATGAAATTGAAGCTCGTTCAAAGGTAGAGATTTCAATTATTGCCAATTCTTCGATGGTTACCCCGCATTATGATGTTAACCGGGTTCGAATTTCAGAAACCCGTGAACTGGAAGGGCAACAATCCTATCAATTGGCCGATGTGGATGAGACGCCTTATATCCCTGAGAAATCAGAAGAAACAGTGGCAGCAGCTGAACAACCAGCAGTGCAATCGGTACAGCCTGCTGCACCAGCACCAATTGTAAAAAAATCAGCGAAGCCAGCTAAGCCCGGGTTGTTATCAAATTTCATCAGTGCCTTGTTTGGTACAAATGAAGTAGAGGAAAAACCAGCCGAGAAGAAACCCAGGCAGCCACAACGCCGTGATCAGAGCAAGGGGCGTGGAGATAGTCGCCGTCGAGGTGGCAGTGGTGCTAGTGGTAGCGGTGGTGCCAATCGTCGCCGTCGACCTCGCGGTGACAGTGGAAAAGTAGAAACTCGACAGAGTCGTGAGCGGGCTGGAGCTGTACAGGAGAAGCAGGAGCGTCCGCAGCAGCCACAGCCGGCTAAAAAACAACAGGACGGCCAGCAGAAACAACAGGCTAAAAAACAGCAGGATGGCCAACAACCACAACAGGCTAAAAAACAGCAGGATGGTGGTCAGGCTCCACAGGAGAGTCAGGGATCTCGACGTGGTGGTGGCCGCGGTGGTCGTAATCGCAGGCGCCGTGGCGGCAGTCGGCCGCAGGATAAATCCACTCAGTCGACTGACGAGACTACTCAGTCACCAGTGGTGGAATCCAAGAGCGATGCTGTTATTGATAAGGGCCAGCCTGTGACAGAAACGGGTTCAGCTTCACAGAAACAGACACCAAGCAAGCCACAGGATAAATCATCGCAGGCTAAGCCTGAACCGAAGCAGAGTTCAGTGACTGAAGATAAGGCAGTTGCTCGTTCAGCAGATACGCAAAGCCAGAAGGATACAACTGCATCCACACCTGCCCCAGCCAGTAAGGTTCAGGTCAGTCAACGGCAGGTAGGTCAGGCTCAGCCTCGGGTAGAAAAGCCTAAATCTGAACCAAAACCGGTTGTGGCAGCAGAAGCTAAGCCCAGTGTTCAGTCAGAAGTCGCTAAACCTGTCACTAAGCCAATTGTTCAGCAGGTGGCTGAACAGTTTCAGGCTACACAGCAGGACAAGTCCAGTCAGGATTAAAAGACTATTTGACGAAATAGTTAGTACGAAAAAGGCGACCTAAGGTCGCCTTTTTTTATGCTCAGGAATCATACAAATGTCGAGATGCTGGTGTTAAAGTCCGTGTTTTTCACGGATGTTGGCTAATAGACCCCGTGATGCGTCTTCGACCAGATCCAGTACATGCTCAAAGCCTTGGTCACCACCATAGTATGGATCAGGAACTTCACGTGTGCTGGCAGTCTCAGCAAAATCCAGGAACAGACTGAGTCTGTCAACAGTATCGTTAGAGCTGATGTCTTTAAGGTCAGCGTAGTTGCTATGGTCCATGGCCAGGATATAGTCAAACTCATTGAAGTCGGTCCCTTTCACTTTCCGTGCTCGCTGTGAGCTCAAATCAATGTTGCGGTTGAGTGCTGCGGCCTGGGCGCGCGGGTCAGGTGTGCTGCCGATATGGTAGGAATGTGTACCCGCTGAATCAATGTGAATTTGATCCGCCAATCCGGCGCTATTTACAATGTGTCGAAACACACCTTCGGCTGTAGGAGAACGACAGATATTGCCCATGCAGACAAAAAGTACTTTGACCATGTTAATGAATAACCTTAGCTCGATCTGAATCCGCAGACTCAGGTGAAAAAGAAAACAATTGTACCCTGAATTTTGCTAATATTCGCCCTGTTCAGAAGCAGGTTTTTTCATCATATAGAGATTTTTTTATTAGGGTGATCCGGTTAATGGAAGATATTGATAACGAACTGTTATGGCAGCAGATGGATGAGAAAGTGCATGCCATTGTTGGCGATGATATCAGAGGTTTATTCATCGAGACTATTAAGCCCTGTATCCAGTCTGCGTCAGATGCATTGTTTTGGGCAGAGTGTTTGTGTACTGATCAGCTCACTCATGGTGATGAAGGGCGTGTAGTGGTGTGTAAAGCTGGCCATGAATTTTATCAGGCGGCCACAGAAGCGGTTGAAGAGCATGGTGATGATTACAGCTATTTCATTGCTTATATCAAGGAAAAAACCGGGGCAGATGGTAATGATTTATATATGCCGTTACGCATTGCATTAACGGGTGTCTTGCACGGTCCAGATCTTGATAAGGTATTAAAGCTGGTAGGACCCGTTCAGGCCAGGGTTCGTTTTGAACAGGTTATGGATCTTTGTCACAGTCACTAAACGAAAATTTTAAAAAATTATGTTAAAAATTTATAACAGCTACAGTAAACAAAAAGAAGAATTCAAACCCATTGAGCCAGGCAAGGTTGGCATGTATGTCTGTGGAATGACGGTTTATGATCTGTGTCATCTGGGACATGCGCGCGTACTGGTTGTGTTTGATATGGTGACACGTTATCTCCGCCATCAGGGCTATGAGGTGAATTATGTACGCAATGTCACTGATGTGGATGATAAAATTATTCAACGTGCTAATGAAAATGGTGAAGATATTTCCGCACTGACACATCGATTTATAGAAGCGATGCATGAAGATGCAGCGGCTCTGGGCGTGTTACCACCGGATGAGGAACCACGTGCCACTACCTCGATGGATGACATTATCACCATGATTCAAACTCTGGTAGAGAAGGGCTTTGCCTATCCGGCGGATAATGGTGATGTCTATTATGATGTCAGCAAGTTTGAAACCTATGGGCGTTTATCCGGAAAAAAAATTGATGAGCTGCGTTCCGGTGAGCGTGTCGCTGTCGATGAGCATAAGGATGACCCGCTGGACTTTGTATTATGGAAAGCCGCTAAACCGGATGAGCCTTACTGGGAATCGCCCTGGGGTAATGGTCGTCCGGGCTGGCATATCGAGTGTTCGGCCATGTCGACCTGTTGTCTGGGTAATCATTTTGATATCCACGGCGGTGGCCAGGACTTGCAGTTTCCTCATCATGAAAATGAAATCGCCCAGTCAGAGGCCTGCACGGGCGAGAAGTTTGTGAACCTGTGGATGCACAATGGCTTTGTACGCATTGATGATGAAAAAATGTCCAAGTCCCTGGGTAACTTTTTCACTGTGCGGGAAATTCTTGAACGTTATCGCCCTGAAGATATTCGTTATTTTATTCTCGCCAGTCATTACCGTAGTCCGCTCAATTATTCGGATAAAATGCTGGATAGTGCTGGTGCGGCTTTAACCCGGTTGTATACGGCTTTGCGTGGTATAGCGGTAACTGAGCCGGGTGATGTGGGTATGGATTACATCCAGCGTTTCAATGAAGCCATGAATGAAGACTTTAATACACCAGAAGCCATTGCTGTATTGTTTGATCTGGCGAATCAGGTTAATAAAATTCGTGACAGTGATACTGCAACTACTGCGGCGTTAGCCGCGACTCTGAAACAGCTTGCGGGCGTGATTGGTTTGTTACAGGATGAACCCGAGCATTATTTACAGAGTGGTCAGTCTGCTGATGGTTTGAGTAACGACGATATTGATGCGTTGATTCAGCAGCGACAGCAAGCAAAGACGGACAAGAACTGGGCAGAAGCTGATCGTATCCGTGATGAACTCAAGGAGCAAGGTGTGATTCTGGAAGATAAGGGTGCGGATACTACCTGGCGTCGGGAATGATTTGTAGTTGCTGCTGAATAGTTCAATTGGCTTTTGTTATTCATTTTTAATTTTGGGTTTTGCCTCGGCAACGCAGGAGCAGTTGCCGAGCCGAAACACAAAGTTAACCAAGCATATGAGCTTGCTAATTTTACTAAAATGCTTATACAAAAGGTTTATTTGTCTTGACCAAACTGTATAAATAAAACCATATAAAAAGTTACACTCCGCGAACAATTAATGCCTAGCCTGCTAGATACTTTGCAGCGTCTTCATCGGAGACTGCTGCACAACCTTACGAGTCGACAGTAAGCCGCTGATGGTAATGATAATCATGCTGCTGCAAATTCCAATCAACCACATTCCAATATGAGGCTCAAAATCAAGGCTGAATACCTGGGTATATAAACCGTAGGCAACCAGTTCTGCTCCGGCAACTGCCAGTATACCTGCAAATAATCCCATCAGGCTGAACTCAGTGAGCTGGGTTTTTCTCAGGAAATCTTTTCTGGCACCGAGTGTTCGTAAAATGGTAGCTTCATGGAGACGTTCATCCATGCTGGATTGAATGGATGCCAGCAAAACCATCAGTCCGGCAAAAAGCACGAATAGCATGACGTATTCGATCGCTAGCGTGGCCTGGGTGAGAATTGAGCGAACCTGGTTCATGATGGCATCTATTTCGATAACGGTGACACCAGGGTGCTGTTTAATCAGGATATTGATCAGCTGTTTATTTCCTGGCGGCAGATAGAAGCTGCTGATGAAGCTGACGGGATATTGCTCGATGACGCCTGGTGGGAAGATAATATAAAAATTGGGCTGAAAAGAATCCCACTGCACACTACGTAAGCTGGTAACAGTAGCGGTGATGGTCTGGTCGGCAATTTGAAAGCTGATGCGGTCTCCAAGTGCAATACCCAGACGTTGGGCCAAACGCTGTTCAATCGAAATGAGGTGCTGTCCGTGCTCTGTTGTTTGCCACCATTGCCCCTGGGTAAGACGATTATGTGCCTGCATGTGTGTCGCCCAGGACAGATTAAGTTCTCTTTTTAATGATTCATCTTCACGTGCCTGTTCATTCAGTGCCTGCCGAACAGGTTCGTTGTTCAAGGCTGATATGCGACCCCGTACCATGGGAAACAGGCCTTCAGAGTGGATCTGATGCTGCTGAAAAAAATCTTGCACCTGCTTTACTTCATAGGTTTGAATATTGATGACAAAATGATTGGGAGCTTGTTCCGGCAATTGAGCCTGCCAGCGATCAAGTAGATCAGTTCTCAATAGCAGGATCGTAATAAGGATCATTAAAGCCATTCCAAAGGCAAGAATCTGAATCTGATTGGTTTGACGGTGTCGAATGAGTTGTTGCAGACCGGATCGCCAGGGGCCACTGAGTGGAGTCAGTAACAATGTGCTCATGCGCATCAGTGTATAGCTCAGCACGTTCAGGATCGCAGCAATAGCCAGTATGCCGATTAATACTATGGCGGTTAATTTGAAATTACCCGATTGCCACCACATGATGGTAATCAAACTGCCCAGTGCCAGGCTATAAATGGCAAAGGCGCTTAAGGGAAGGGGTGTCAGTTCTCTGCGCAGTACCCGCAGGGGCGAAACGGTTTTAAGGCGCAGGATCGCCGGCAGGCTGAAGCCGGTCAGGGTTATGATTCCGGAAATGAAGCCACTGATGAAAGGCTGGGCATTAACCGGCGGCAAATCACTGGGGATAAAATCAGCCAGTAACATCACCAGCCCCTCCTGGCTGATATACCCGAGCAAGCAACCGAGGATACTGGCGAGGACGCCAAGCAACAATACCTGTATGGCATAGAGTTGCAGCAGTGTCGACTGACTCGCACCCATACAACGCATCAGGGCGGTTTGATCATAATGACGCTGGCTGTAACGATTGGCTGCCATGGCAATGGCAATACCGGCCAGTAAAACACTTAACATGGAGGCCATAGCCAGATATTGTTCAGCCCGATCCATGGCTGAACGCAGCGGAAGAGAACCCTGTTTGCCTCCGATTAGCCGGTCTGTGGTGTTCAGTTTGGGTTTAAGCCAGCGTTCAAATGCCTCGCGTTGTTGGTGGCGGCCCGCAAACAGGTACTGATAGCGTAGCCGGCTCCCCGGTTTTACTATGCCGGTAGCCGGGATGTCATCCATATGCATCAGTGCCCGCGGGGCCAGCGCGAGAAAATTACCCGCCTGTCCCGGATCCTGTTGAAGATGGGCTGATGCGATAAGGTGAGTTTCACCCAGCTCTACACGGTCGCCAATGTCGATATTGAGTTGTTGGAACAGACGTGATGATAGCCAGATCTGACCAGGTTCAGGGCCGTGTAGCTGTTCAGTTTCTGGCCCAGCTAACTGAGCACTGATTTTAATTGTTCCGCGTAAAGGATAATGGCGGTCAATGGCCTTGATACTGGCAAGTTGGAACTGATCATTTGCAACCAGGACACTGGCAAACTGGATTCCCTGGCTGGTTTGCAGTTGTAATTTTGATGCTTGCTGCAGGTATCGTTGCTTGACTGGTTGTGGACTGCTGAGTAGCAGGTCAGCACCCAGGAAGCGACCACTCTGATCCTGTATGGCTACTTGAATACGCTGGGTAAACAGGCCAATGGAGGTAATACTGGCGACAGCGATGAGCAGGGCAAAAATTAGTATTCGCAGTTCACCGACATGCCAGTCACGTTTCAGTAGTCGCCAGGCCAGCAGCAGGTTATTCACGATGATTCATCCTGGAGTATGCCGTTTTCAAGGGTGAGGCGGCGCTGGCATTGTTTGGACAAGTTTTCATCGTGGGTGACTAGCACCAGCGTGGTCTGGTGTTCACGGTTCATGTCCAGTAGGAGTTGAATGATGTGCTGGCCAGTGTTTGGATCAAGATTGCCCGTGGGTTCATCGGCAAACAGAATATTGGGTTGAGTTGCAAATGCACGTGCAATGGCTACGCGCTGTTGCTCGCCACCCGAGAGTTGTTTGGGGTAGTGTTTAAGTCGTTGTTCAAGACCGACGCGCTTGAGCAGTTCTCGGGATTTTGCTTCTGCCTGTTTGTCTGCCAGTAACTCCAGTGGCAACATGACGTTTTCCAGAGCGGTCAGACCGGGAATGAGCTGGAATGACTGGAAGACAAAACCCACATGCCGCGCACGTAAGTGCGCGCGGCCATCTTCATCAAGTGTGTTAAGCGGTTGGCCCAATACAATAATTTCACCGGCACTGGCCAGATCCAGTCCAGCGAGTAAACCCAGTAGTGTAGATTTACCTGATCCCGAAGCACCGACAATGGCGATGGTCTCCGCAGGCTTGATTTCAAGATTGACTCCGTTCAGGATAGTCAGACTTTTGTTAATGGAATGATCCAGTGCGGGTACCTGCTTAACCAGGTTTTTGGCGCTAATAATGTTATTTGGGCTGTTCATGATTCGTGTATTGTTATTCTTTTTACTGGCTTTTACTACTCTAGCTGGGCAGGCATCTGTGCCGTCATCACCGGTCATACTTCTTATAGGTGATAGTTTGAGTGTTGGCTATGGTTTTCATCCTGAACAGAGCTGGGCACATTTGATGAGTCAGCAACTGGCGCGGGAGAATTTACCTTATCGACTGGTCAATTCCAGTGTCACTGGTGATACGACCGCGAATGGCCTGAATCGTTTACCTCGCTTGCTGGATCAATATAATCCAGACATCGTAATTATTGAGCTGGGTGGGAATGATGGCTTGCGGGGCTTACCACTGAAGTTGATTGAACAAAACTTGTCCAGCATGATTGAGTTGGCGCAACAGAGGAACGCTCGCGTGCTTTTGTTAGGTATGCACATTCCACCCAATTATGGACAACGTTATACTGCGGCCTTTCATCATCTTTATCTGAGTTTGTCAAAACGTTACCAAACGGGCCTAATGCCGTTTTTACTCGAGGGTGTGGGTGATCGTTCGGAACTGATGCAGCCAGATGGTATTCATCCGTCACAACGGGCGCAACCGGTCATTATGAATAATGTCTGGCCTTACCTGAAACCGATGTTAAAACAATAATACACTGAACAATCGATGATTGGTGATTGTTGAGTTAGGAGCCAATATGTCAAATCGACTACAGCATTTTCCGGTGTCGTTCTTTTCGGTCATCATGGGCCTGGCCGGATTTACTATCGTGTTGGAAATGCTCGGAGTGCATATGTTGATTGCCCGCAATATATCCATGATTCTGGCTTATGTGACAGCACTGATATTTGTTGCTATTACCCTGGTCTATGTTGCCAAGGTGTTTCGATACCCTGGTGCTGTCAAAGCCGAAATCAAACACCCGGTAAAGATTAGTTTCTCGGCCACATTTTCAATCAGCATGCTGCTGTTGAGTACAGTCTTCCTGAAAACGCATGAGACCGTATCATTTTATTTGTGGGTGAGCGGTACTATTTTACATCTGGTGTGTACACTGTATGTGCTCAATTCCTGGTTGCATCATACCCATTTTGAAATCACGCATATTAACCCGGCGTGGTTTATACCTGTGGTAGGTAATATCCTGGTGCCTATTGCCGGTGTAGAACATGCGAATATGGAAATTTGCTGGTTCTTTTTTAGTTTGGGGTTTGTGTTCTGGGTAATTCTGTTCACGATCATCATCTACCGAATGATTTTCCATAACCCCTTACCAGAACGCTTGTTGCCTACGCTGTTCATTTTGATTGCGCCACCTGCCGTTGGCTTTATTTCTTATGTCAAACTAGTTGGTCATGTGGATGTATTTGCCAGGATGCTGTTTTACAGCGCACTGTTTTTAACATTGCTCTTATTCACTCAGGTTCGACGTTTCATCGGCATGCCTTTCTTCATGTCCTGGTGGGCTTATTCCTTCCCGCTGGCGGCCATGACTATTGCATCCTTTATCATGCATACACATTTTGGTGGTATGTTCCTGATTCTGTTTTATCTGTTGCTGGTGATACTGGCTGCTATCATGCTGATACTGGTAGTACGGACCTTGATTGCAATTAAACGGAGTGAAGTTTGTGTTGAAGAAGGTTAGCGCATTGCGTGGCTATATGTTGTTGAAGTGGTTGGGTATACCTTTGTTGCTGGTGTTATTGTCAGCATGTGCGGTTATTGATACCAGCCACAGTGAGTATCGCATTGGTCAGTATACAGGGCCGGAGAAGGCTTATAGTAGCAATAGCTTCTGGATTGAAGGACCACAGGGGGTGGTTTTGATCGGTACTCAGTTCCTGCCGTCAGCAGCCATCGCGGCCCTTGAGGCAGCTGAGAAAGCAACGGGTAAAAAAGTGTTACTGGCCATTGTGCTGCAGGCAACACCGGACCAGTTTAATGGTGTACAGGCATTGACCGCTCGCGGTATTAAAGTGGTTAGTTCACGTCAGGTGGTGCGACAGATTCCAGCCGCCCATAATCGAACCTGGGGGGTATTTTACCCACGACGGAAACCGGATTATCCTGATGCACTGGTGTTACCCGAGGTGGCCTGGGATCATACTGTTGAATTTGATGCAGCAGGCTTGACGTTTACCGCGCATCTTTTTGATGTTGTCCAGAATCAGTCGCAGCTGGTGATTGAACTGGATAAGCATATATTTGTAGGGAACCTGGTGGTTAATCAGTCACATATCTGGCCGCCGGGGATGACTGAGCAAGATCTGGCGAGACTGGAGCAATTACGTCTGTTCGCTGCCGAGATGATATACCCTGGGCGCGGGCGGACTGCCCCGGCAGATGTGCTGCTGAACCAGCAGGTACGCTATCTGCAGTTTGTTCAGCAAGCCGTAGCTGATGGTCATAGTGGCGATGAAATGACAGATCAGGATAAACAGGCCATTATTGGCCAAATCGTGGCACAATTTCCTGATTATACTTTCCCGCGATTTTTGCGTTATGTGGTACCTAAGGAATGGGAACGACAGTTAAAGCAGAATCCCTGATTCACCGAGTTGACGTGGGTTTTTATTATTTGCGCTGCTAATGTTTAACGCGAAGGTGTTATTTATGCAGTTTTCAGACGATTTGCCCACTTAGATACGTCTTTGCCCTTGTTCTGTCAACGTTTCACCAGTAAAATACGCGCCCCAATGGGTGTTCTAGGCACCTTATTGGCTAATGTTCCGGCTTGACCGGAATTGTCTAACTCCTTGCTCCACAGTGATTGAACTGGGGGCATTAACCGTAGGGAGCGTATTTATGCGTCATTACGAAGTTGTATTTCTGGTACATCCAGACCAGAGCGAACAGGTTCCTGCCATGGTTGAGCGTTACCGCGGCATTATCGAGTCTAATGGTGGTACTATTCACCGCCTGGAAGACTGGGGCCGTCGTCAACTGGCATATCCAATCAACAAAATTCATAAAGCCCATTATGTTCTGATGAATATTGAGTGTGGCCAGGCAGAAAAGGAAGAGCTGGAATCTTCATTCCGCTTTAACGATGCTGTACTGCGTAACATGATCATCAAATGTAAAGCAGCGATCACAGAGCCTTCTCCACTGGTTAAAGATGAAGAAAAAGAGAAATCTTCACGCAAACCAGTTGATGAATCAGCTGACACTGAAGATTTTGATGATGCATCTGCTGACGAAGCTGCTGCTGAATAATTACTGGAGAACGAATAATGGCTTATTTCCGTCGTAAAAAATTCTGTCGTTTCACTGCTGAAGGCATTACAGAGTGTGACTACAAAGACCTGAACCTGCTGAAAAATTACATCAGCGAAAGTGGCAAGCTGGTACCTGCTCGTATTACTGGTACTAAAGCAAAATATCAGCGTCAGCTGACTACTGCAGTAAAACGTGCCCGTTACCTGGCACTGCTGCCTTACACTGACAGTCATTAAGTATAGGTTTCCAGCTTTGGCGGGTAATTTCATCCGCTAAAGCTGACACAGATTATGATTGCACTGGCCCGGTTTATTATGGCTGGCCCCAGTCAGGCAGCTCTGGTAGCTGCTGTAACGGCCATACTGGCCTTGATGTTACCACCTCTGGCCTGGGTTAGTGGTGGTGTCATTGCCCTGGTGGTATTACACCTGGGTCCTGGCAAAGGCATGCAGCTGATTGTGCTGGCAGGGATTGCGGCCATGGGGCTGTCCTGGTTGGTACTGGGTACGCCGATGTTGTCACTGGGCGTTATCCTGTTGTTGTGGTTACCTTTGTGGCTAACTTCGGTGGTTCTGCGACAAACGGTATCCCTGGGCTTGTCCTTACAGCTGATTGCAGGATTAGGGGTGGCATTTGTGCTTACTCTGGATCTGGGCTTTCCGCAGATACAGCAGCAATTGGCTGCTGAGTTTGCAGAAATGATCAGGCCTGTGATTGAACAGCAGCCCAGTGAAGCAGCTCAGGCCGAGCTAATACAGGCTATGGATACCGTGCTCAAGTTGTTACCCGGAATTCTAGCTATCGGTATGATTTTCGGTGTGGTACTGAGTTTGCTACTGGGGCGTTGGTGGCAGGCTGCACTGTATAACCCAGGTGGCCTTACCAAAGAGTTCAATGAGCTCAGGCTGGGACGAATACTGCCGATGTTAAGCGTGGTGTTGATTCTGTTATCGGTTTTTACCGGTTCAGATCTGATGACCATGCTAATGCTGGTGCTGTTGAGTCTGTATATGATTCAGGGTTTTGCCATAGTGCATGGCATAATCGAGCTCCGAAAAATTAGCAAAGGCTGGTTAATTGGGCTCTATATCATGGTATTTATGTTACCGCATCTGGTGGTGTTTCCATTGGCGGTATTTGGATTATCGGACGCGTGGATTGATTTTCGCAAGCGTCTGACAACGAATTAAATTTTAGAGAATGAGGCATTAAAGATGGATGTCATTTTATTAGAGAAGATTGATCGTCTGGGTACTCTGGGTGATGTTGTAACTGTAAAACCGGGTTATGCCCGTAATTTCCTGTTGCCATTAGGTAAAGCTAAAGTAGCCACTGAAGACAATATCAAGGAACTGGAAGCACGTCGTGCTGAGCTGGAAGCTAAAGCGGCTGAGACTTTAGCCGCAGCCGAAGCCCGTCGTGAAAAACTGCAGGACCTTGCCGTTAGCATTACTTCAAAATCTGGTACTGAAGGCAAATTATTTGGTTCTGTTGGTAATGCAGATATTGCAGATGCAATTACAGCGGCTGGTGTTGAAGTGGCTAAGAAAGAAGTTCGTATGCCAGAAGGTCCTATTCGTATGGCCGGTGAATATGACATCGATCTGCATTTACATGCTGATGTAGATGCGACTGTGAAACTGACAGTTATTGGCGAAGAATAAGCCGTAGTCAGAACACAAAGCGCGAAGTTCGGCCTGAGTCACAG
The DNA here is from genome assembly GCA_041572275.1 of Gammaproteobacteria bacterium. Taxonomy (GTDB): domain Bacteria; phylum Pseudomonadota; class Gammaproteobacteria; order SZUA-229; family SZUA-229; genus JBFFSQ01. Next base: position 14,572 of record JBFFSQ010000011.1, on the reverse strand, counting down.
GCTGGACTTCGCGTTTTTTTATGCGCGCCCTTTTTTCTATTGATCTCTTTCTGAGACAATGGCAATCTCATTGAATTAAACAACTTTACACGATACAGGTTATATGGCTGAATCCGCAGTTTTTACTCCATCTCCTAGATCCCACGATACCGATACTCAAGGGCTTAAAGTTCCGCCACACTCCATTGAGGCTGAACAGGCGGTGCTTGGTGGTCTGATGCTGGATAATCGTTCATGGGAGCAGATTGCCGATAAAATTGCTGAAGAAGATTTCTATCGTAAGGAACATCGGCTGATTTTTCGCTCGATAGCCAGCCTTGAGGCTAAAGATAGTCCATTTGATGTGGTCACTCTGTCCGAAGAGTTGGAAAAGACCCATGAACTGGCAGATGCTGGTGGTTTGGCTTATCTGGGACGACTGGCCAAAGAAACGCCTAGTGCGGCGAATATTCGCGCTTATGCTGATATTGTACGTGAGCGCTCGGTACTGCGACAGCTGATTGAAATTGGCACTGATATAGCCAGTAGCGCTTATAATCCGGAAGGCCGTGAAAGTAAGGAACTGCTGGATGCTGCAGAACGTAGTGTTTATAAGATAGCGGAGCAAGGGTCGCGAGCGGGTAAGGGCTTTATTGGCATGAAGCAGCTGCTCACTAAAACTGTTGAACAGATTGATTATCTGTTTGAACAGGAAGGACACATTACCGGTGTCACGACTGGTTTTAATGAGTTTGATGATAAAACCACAGGGCTGCAGAAAGGCGATCTGGTCATTGTGGCTGGTCGACCGTCCATGGGTAAGACTACCTTTGCCATGAATATGGCCGAAAATGCCGCAATAGGCGCCCAGGTCCCGGTAGCAATTTTTAGTATGGAAATGCCCAGCGAAGCACTGGCTATGCGTATGATTTCATCATTGGGTCGCATCAATGGCCATCATTTGCGTACCGGTGAACTGACTGATGATGACTGGCCGCGGATTACCTCAGCTGTATCCATTTTGTCAGAGGCCAAGGTATTCATCGATGATACGCCCGCATTATCACCGACTGATTTACGTGCCCGAGCCCGTCGCCTGAAGCGTGAGCATGGTTTAGGCTTGATTGTCATTGATTATCTCCAGCTAATGCAGATTGCAGGTGGTGGTGAGAACAGGGCCACGGAGATATCCGAAATTTCACGTAGCCTGAAAGCTTTGGCTAAGGAGCTGGAAGTGCCCGTTATTGCCTTGTCACAGCTTAACCGAAGCCTCGAGCAGCGTCCGAATAAACGACCCGTAATGTCGGACTTGCGTGAATCTGGTGCGATCGAGCAGGATGCAGATTTAATCGTATTTATTTACCGTGATGAGGTATATAACGAAGATAGCCCGGATAAAGGTACGGCTGAAATTATCATCGGTAAGCAGCGTAACGGTCCTATTGGTACGGTACGTTTGACCTTCCTGGGTAAATACACCAAGTTTGAGAATTTTGCCCCTGAAATGTATTCCTCCGAAGGTTATGAATGAGACGCAATGCCCAGGCAATCATCGATCTTGATGCACTCCGGCATAATTTCCAGCGCGTAAAACAATTTGCTTCCAATAGTCATGTGATGGCAGTCATCAAGGCCGATGCTTATGGCCATGGTCTAATTCAATCGGCTCAGGCGCTGAATCAGGCAGATGCTTTCGCGGTGGCCTGTTTGCAGGAAGCGGTGACACTACGCAATGCAGGTATTACCCAGGCTATTACCATTTTTCAGGGCTTTCAGGATGTCGATCAGCTGCAGCAGATGGCGGCACTGAATCTTACACCGGTTATTCACCAACAATGGCAACTGGACATGCTGGAGCAGCAGCCCGTTGATCTTGGCATCTGGCTAAAAGTGAACTCAGGTATGGGGCGTTTGGGGCTTCAGCCCGAGGAGGTCGTGGCTGCCTGGTCTCGACTGGTGCAGAATCCCGGGATTCGTGAAATAGGTTTGTTTAGCCATTTTGCCAATGCGGATGTACCGGATCACCCTTCAAACCAGATACAGATCGATTGCTTTCAATCGTTGGCGAATACCTTAGATGCGCAGACCAGTCTGGCCAATTCGGCTGGTCTAATTGCGTTCAGTCAGGCACATGGAGACTGGGTTCGTCCTGGTATCATGCTGTATGGTTCATCACCCCTGGCTGACCGTTCAGCTCAGGAGCTGGGGCTAAAGCCAGTCATGCAGTTACAGGCACCTTTAATCGCAATTAATCATCTACGCAAGAATGATAGCATTGGCTATGGCAGTTTATGGCAATGTCCGGAGGATATGCCTGTAGGCAGTGTGGCCATTGGTTATGGTGATGGCTATCCTCGCCATGCCAGGACAGGTACACCGGTCTGGATTAATGGACGGCAAAGCCAGGTTTTGGGGCGAGTATCCATGGACACTATCAGCATAGATTTGCGCGGTATAGACAATCCACGTTGTGGTGATGAAGTGGTTTTGTGGGGGCGGGAAGTGACTGTTGATGATGTTGCGCGCAATGCTGACACTATTGCCTATGAGTTACTCTGCAATCTGGCGCGCAGTCGAATCGACTGATACTTCACATAATTACTATAAACCGTTGATATACGTCCGTTTTTTGGATAGGGTTTAGATCACTTATAAAAATTAATTCTGGAGATAAATGATGATCAGGGGCTTGAAGCTATCTTTGGTGCTGTGCATAGCAGCTATGATAACTGCATGTGGTGGTAGTACAGCGATGTATCGGGTTGATCCAATTCATAGTGGTATTGCTAATTCAGATGGTCCAGAAGAGCTGAATCGTCTGGTGTGGAAATTTGCTGCACCCGATAAAGTTTATTCGTCTCCTATTGTCGCTGATGGTACTGTCTATGTCGGATGTAAAGACGGTTATCTCTATGCCCTTGACCTTGATACGGGACGGATGAAATGGAAGTTTAAGACTGGCGGTAATATTGAAGCGGCTGTCGCTGTGCAGGGCGGTGTCGTTTATGTTGGCAGTTGGGATGGTTACCTTTATGCGGTGGATACGGATAACCAGCAGATGAAATGGAAATTCAGAACCGGTGGTAAGGTGTATTCATCACCTACAATTGATCAAGGTATCCTGTATTTTGGTAGCGAAGATAAAAAACTCTATGCTGTTGATGCGCAAAGTGGACATGAAAAATGGCATTTCGAGGCCAAAGGTGGTGTCTATACTTCACCATCAGTGAGTGGTGAACACGTCTATGTTGGTACACTGGATGGTTATATGCGCGCCATTAACAAACATTCAGGTCAGGAACAGTGGAAGTTTCCTGCTCGTCAACCCATTTATTCATCGCCCAGTGCCGATGAACAGAAAATATATTTTGGCGCAGATGACAAGTATGTTCACTCGGTGAATATACAAACAGGTCAGGAAATCTGGAGAAAGAAAACAGCAGGTAAAGTATTTTCATCTGTAGCAGTCTACGAACGAGCTGTGTATCTGGGTAGTGCAGATAGTTACATTTATGCTTTTGATCGCCAAACCGGTAATCGTCACTGGGAGTTTAAAACGGGTAGTGCTGTTTATTCCTCGCCGGTAATTGCTTCAGATACTGTGTATATTGGTAGCACTGATGGTCATCTTTATGCCCTGAATATCGAGAATGGCGGCTTGCGTTGGAAATATAAAGTGGATGATAAGATTTACTCTTCACCAGTGGTCGCTGATGGGAAAGTGATTTTTAGTTCAGTAAATGGTGAGGTGTTTGCTGTCGAATAATCGATCGCAAAAGTCTGTATTTAATTACGGGCTAGACATGCTCGAAAGCCCTGTTTGAATCATTGAGTCAAACAGGGCTTTTTTTATGCACTTTCCCAGATCTGTTTTCTGCAAAGGCCCTGCATAGTGCAATACTGACAGGTTTTCTGGTCACCCCAGGCAGGTAAGGGGGTGCCTTGATGCATTGCTTCTACTAAATCAGTCAGACGTTTCTGCCCTTGAGTTTTCAGGTTATCCAGCTTCTCGTCTTCCAGGAAGGACTCAGTTTTTACCCGGCCATTGTCTAGAGACAGGTATTCCACTCGGCTAACTGGTTTGAGCAAACTCGCATAGCTGATGAGCTGGATATCTTCTCCGGTATCGATATCTTTTTGTGTCGGTGCCTTGCCGGTTTTGTAGTCAATAATACTGTAGTGCTTTGTCCCAGGTTGTTGGTCAACCCGGTCGAGACGACCATGAATTCGGAGCTGGCTATTGAGTAGTGCCTCTTGATGTTGTTCGAGTTGATATATGGACCAGTTTTGTTGGTGTTGAATTTGCCAGTCGATATAGTCTGGAATAGTCTTTAGCCAACGCTTCAACCAGCCACGGTGTTGGACGGTATCTTCCAGGTCTTTTTCGAAAACCTGTTGAGAGAGCGCAATCATATGATCAATAGCCTGTTGACGATTTGCAGTATCAAGCTGGTGGCTCATTGGTTTCATCAGGCCAGGCACGGACTCATGAAATGCGCGTAAGATGAGATGGACTTTTTCACCATAATCAGACTTCATTAATTCTTCAGTGATGCTTTCACTGGGCTTGAGTGCCAAGCCATAACTGGCAAGAAACTGATATGGGCAGTCGATGAGTTTTTTATGACTACTGGCAGAAAAACTGTCTGGGATCAGGTTCTGGTCGAGAACCGGGAACGGTTGTGTCTGCTGCTCCGGCGTCTTGCTTGCATCACTTTCCGTTAGCCCGCTGTGGGCGGCTAACAGATGGCCGAGGGAGTCTGCTTGCAGGTTGAGCTTGAGTGCCCTGTCAGCAAAATTGGCCAGTGAGGTCACCCAGGGTGATGGGGCTAGCCATTCACCATTTTGTTCTGATTTATAGGTGATCAAGACCTGGTTGGCTGATTCCAATAAACAACGGAAGCGGTAAAAGTTATATGCCTTTTCCTCTGGCCAGCTTTTTAGTCCTAGAGACTGCCTCACGGACTGATTAAAGAAAGGTGTCTGGCTAGCAGTACCGGGCAGACTGTCTTTGTTGGCACCGGCAATGATCAGAGCCTGGAACTGGCAGTACTGTGCCTGTTTAAGGTTCATTAACTGTACGGCTGACGGCAGGTTTTGTGGTGTAAATTCTTCCTGTTCGAGGGCACTTCCTAACCATGTTCTGAAATCCAGCCAGGTCATCGTAGGGTTGGCCTGTTGTAGGCCAGCGCGCATTTGATTGAGTACGTTTATAATTCGTTGACCGGCAGGGTCATTCTCCAGATGAGATTGAATACCGAGTTCGCCCAGGCTTTCAGTCAATGCATGCAGATAGGTGAGGGGTGCATGTTCTATATCGGCTCGGAAGAGTTTTTGCAGTCCTGCCGCTGTTTGTTCCAGGTGGTTGAGCAAATGCTTCAATACCGGATAGGTGTCCTCAGGCCAGGGCTGTTGCAAACGAGTGGCGCGAGACTCTAAAGCCTTAATGAAACGTTTAATATTACTGGGTACCTGTTCGTGGAGAATAACATCCTGTTCCAGGCGATAGACATGGTTGAGGTGTTGCTCACGAGTCTGATCATCACAGAAAAAAGGTGATTTCAGCAGATCCAGCAATGGCTGGTGGGCAAAGTCCTGTTCAATGCACTCGAGCCAGCGTTCAATGACGGTAGCAGAACTGGTTGTTGCGAGGGACCAGCCGGCGGTATCTTGAATGACGATATCTGCCCGTTCCAACAGGGCTCGCACGCGTCGAGCCAGTTTCCTGTCTTCGGTGATTATGCCGATATTATTCAGTCCGCTGATTAACCAGATCCGGATTTGCAGTTCGATCGCTCGGGCTTCCTGTTCTCCATTGCGGGCACTGAACAATTGCAACTGCTGAGTCAGTGTGTCTTTCACCTGTTCTTCGTTGAAGACCTGGGCCCGGTGATTGAGTACGGTTTCGTGGTCATAGGTCGCAGCAAGAAAGTGGCTTATGTCGCTATTGTCGTGCAGTTCGATTGTTGCTGGCAGGGTGAGGCCTGGCGCTGAATTTTGGCTGATGTAGTGTACCGTTTGGGTCGCAGAAAGGTTTTGGCACCAGGATAGTTCAGCCGGAGTTAACTGTTCAGGGCCGATGATGTAAAAAAGTTGCTTGTCATGAATATTCTTCGCTTGGCCAAGCAGGCGTTTATGATAGGCAGAGGCTTCATCCAGTATATTTCGAGCCTGGTTCTGTTCATGCCAGGCTTGCCACAATGTATGAACAATGTTGGCTTCATAATTGAGATGTGTCAGCGTCGTATCGCCACTGCCATAGGCGGCCTGTAATTGACTGAGCCAAAGCTGTTCTGTTTTGGCCAGGGCGGTACAGCTGTTCTGGGTCAGCTCGTTAAACAGAGTCAGCAGGCTGTCACACACCTGCCAGGTATTTTCAGGGTTAAATAAGTCTGTGTGCTGACCGAGGGCTTCAAGCATTAGTAAGCGTTGTGCTTGTTGATTAATTACCGTAGTGGTGGCTGGCTCAAGGGCAATATTCTCATTGACCCATTGCTGGAGACTACCAATGTACGGGCCAATCATTGCTGTTTGTGCCTGGCGAGTGAGGTGGCGTCTAAGCTGATGCGCGGCCAGGGCATTTGGAATAAAAATATATAGATGACTTAAATCAGGCAGGTTGTCCCGGTTGTCTTCAATAATCCGCTGGGCTAGCAGGGTGAGAAAATGTTGATGGCCAGAGGTCTGTTGGGCTTGCGTCACAGGTTTATAGTCGTTTGATATTGAGTGTGGTCATAGCATAACTGTACTTGGCGACAAATTCACACCATAATAGTCAGATTTTTTTAAATGGATATTCACTATGAAACCAATTCGCAAAGCGGTCTTCCCCGTGGCTGGGCTGGGGACGCGTTTTTTACCCGCTACAAAAGCCAATCCTAAGGAAATGCTGCCAATAGTGGATAAACCACTAATTCAATATGCAGCAGAAGAGGCTGTGGCTGCGGGTATTGATACACTGATATTTATTATTGGTCGTAATAAGCGCGCTATTGCTGATCATTTTGATAAGGCCTATGAGCTGGAAGCCGAACTCGAAGCCAATAATAAGGATGAGTTACTTAAGATAGCCAGGGATGTGTTACCACCCCATGTGAGCTGTATTTATATTCGCCAGCCTGAGGCGTTAGGTTTGGGGCATGCCGTATTGTGTGCTGAGCCAGCGGTCGGCGATGAGCCTTTTGCGGTTATTCTGGCGGATGACCTGGTGAAATCTGAAGGTCCTAACTGCATGCAGCAGATGGTCGAGGTATTCAAGGAATACCAGGGCTCTATCCTGGGTACTGAAACAATAGCATCAGAGGACAGTAGTAAATACGGAGTCGTGGCGGGTACCCGTGTTGCTGATCGATTGAGCCAGGTTGATCATATTGTTGAAAAACCGGCACCAGCTGATGCACCTTCTGATCAGGGTGTGGTGGGACGTTATATCTTAACACCGGGCATTTTTGAAAAACTTCGAACTACAGGCCGAGGTGCCGGTGGTGAAATTCAGCTCACCGATGCGATTGCCGCATTGCTTGATGACGAAAAAGTGTATGCCTATTCATTCGATGGACGTCGTTTTGACTGTGGCAGCAAACTGGGTTACCTGGAAGCAACCGTGGAGTACGCCTTGTGTCACGATGAGCTGAAACAGGAGTTCTGTGATTATCTGAAAAGCCTGCAAGGTTGTGTATAAAATCGATAGCTTATTTATCTTACTCAGAGGCGGTCGGGCTTATTTACAGGCCGCCTTTGTACCCTGAATTATTCTATTCCTTAATTTTCACGGCCAGGACGTCACAGGGCATTTCATGTAAGACACCACTGGCCGTTGAGCCCAATAACAACTTTATGCCATGACGACCCTGTGCACCTAGAATAATCAAATCACAATGGTTTTCGCGAACAAACTGGCAAATTTCATATTTGGGTGTACCCACAACCACTTTATGTTGATTCTGTTCAAGCTTGTGTAGTTTGCAGAATTTTTCCATGTTTTTCTGTGCCTGCTCAATGAGTTCATTTTCATCAATAGCCCAGGTTGAGGTCATTACTGGCTCATAGGCAATATCCATTGGCGGAATATATTCGACGACATGTAGCAGTGTAAGGCCAGTGTTGTTTCGCCTTGCTATATCAAGCGCTCGCTGGATGACTATGTCAGCTGCTTTGGAAAAATCGATGGCAACCAGTATGTTGTTGTAATTGTTCATTTCATGTCTCCTGAATAACCATGTACTCCAGTATAACCCGGGTAGATGTATAGTGAAGTCAGTTGATTGCATAAGGTCAAAAAAAACCTCGCGAGATGCGAGGTTTTTTGCCTACTGTGAATGGGGCTGATGTTGTTTATATTGATTGAGACTGTGGGGCTCTGAATGAATCGAGCAGTAATTTGCTCAGTTTTTTCTTACGCGTGAGTACGATATAAGAGTGCTTGATCATATAATTAATTATTGTATTAACTGATTCATCAATTGACATAACTGAAGTATCTATAACGATGTCTGCATTTTCTGGTTCTTCATATGCAGAATCTATACCTGTGAAGTGTTTAATCTCACCTTTTCTTGCACGTTTGTACAAGCCTTTGACATCACGTTGTTCACAGACTTCAAGTGGGCACTTGACATAGATTTCAATGAACTCTGTTTCATTAACGATATTTCTTACTGACTGTCGGTCCTGGATGAAAGGTGAAATAAACGAGGTTAATACCATGACGCCTGCATCGACAAAAAGTTTGGACACTTCACCTATGCGTCTGATGTTCTCTTTTCTGTCGTCATCACTAAAACTGAGGTCACCGTTTAAACCATGACGGACATTGTCACCATCAAGAATATAGGTCCGGAAACTGAGTTCATGAAGACGCTGTTCAAGCGCATTGGCAACTGTGGATTTGCCTGATCCTGATAAACCTGTGAACCAGAGTATGGCTGAGCGTTGGTTGTTAAGATTATTTCGGCTTTCCTTAGTGACTTCAGACTGATGCCAGACAACATTGCTAGATTTTGCATTGAACATAATGCCACCTATTTAACAAGTTAAATGCACAGAACTGCTATATCGAGGATCAATATGACAATTCATATGGATGTGATTTAAAAATAGCAATTTGTCGAGCAGATTGAGATAGGAAGATTTCCTGAATTTAGGCTACCTCTTGTCATCAGAATATAATCAAATGGTGATATTTCGACTGAGAATGGAATGGGAGAAATTCCCGATTTTGGGTTTGGCCACCATTCTGGCTGTATTTTTTCTATTATCTTTTGAAAAGACACTGTATTCTTTTTTCTCGATCATGTCGCAGACTACTGATGTAGATGTATCAATTATAACTATAAAGGCGTGTTGAGGTTTGCCTATGAACGATAGTAGAAGCGAGCTGTATAATGGCGACTAGTAATGATGTAAGCACTGAAGCCAATAATGATTCATATCTGAATTTATTCTGGACATTTCTAAAAATTGGCAGTACCGCATTTGGCGGTTTCATGGCGTTAATTTCTGTTGTTCAGAATTATGTTGTCGACAGACGAAAATTACTGAGTCATGAGGATATGCTAGATGGAATATCGTTGGCAACGATACTGCCTGGGCCCGTTGCAGTTAATGTGGTCGCTTATGCGGGCTATAAAATAAAAGGTATCTTCGGAGCGCTGATCTGCGCCACTGCTGTAATTCTACCGTCCTTCCTGCTATTGCTGTTCTTAAGTTATATGTATTTTGCATACGGTGAAATACCTGCGGTCAGTGACTTTTTTAAAGGCTTTCTGCCTGCTGTTGCTGCCATTATTGTCGCAGCCGCCTGGAATATGGGTAAAAAATCACTTAAACATACCGCTGAATATAGTATTGCCATAGTTGCTATGGGGGTATTGATATTTGTAGGCGGATTTTTCAGTACCTTAGGAATTATTGTTGCTTCAGGTATTGTTGGTTATCTAATTTTTAGAGAAAAAAAACAGTCAGATGATACAAATGATTCAGATGACGCTGGTTCAGAGCCCAAGCCCTCAACAAGTCAGGTGAATAGTGTTGCAGTGTTGCCTGTAGCAGCTATGGCTATTTCACTCTGGAATACCAACATGCTGTTGCTTTTCAAGCTGTTTATTAACTTTGCTGGCATGAGCTTGCTACTGTTTGGTGGCGGATTTGTTTTTATTCCTTTGATGCAGGAAACAGTAGTCGATACATATGGCTGGGTAACGCAGAAAGAATTTATAGATGCGATAGCATTAGGTCAGGTTACACCTGGGCCAATATTAATTAGTGCAACATTTATTGGCTATAAAGTTGCCGGTATTTTAGGGGCGACACTGTCAACCGTCGCAATCTTTGCACCACCGGCCATTGTCATGCTTATCTGCACTCATTATCTTCAAAAGATAAAAGATTCAGCAAATATACAATCTATTCTAAAAGGCATACGTAGTGGTGTCATTGGAATGATTGCTGCTGCTGCTTATATTGTTATTTTATCGGCAGAACAGAACTGGGTTTCTGTTGCCATATTTGTTTTAGCTTTATTGGCTTTGTTGAAGCTTAAACTGGAAGTTGTCTGGATAATACCAACAGCTGGTCTTGCAGGCTTGCTATTGTATTAAGCACGGTATTGATAACGAATTAAACTACTTAATTGAATATATTTTTTATTTAGAAGTGATTTGTAAATTTTAGAGGATATAAATAATGACACCAGTATTCATGATTGGAACGCAGCGCTCTGGATCTAACCTCCTTAGACTGATGTTGAATCAGCTTGATGCTATATCATCACCTCATCCTGCACATATTCTGGACAGGTTGTCTCCATTAATGGCTAACTACGGTGATCTGAATGAAATGAGTAATTTCAAGCAGCTTATCGAAGATGTGTGTTTATTGGTTGAGTTGAATCCTGTGCCCTGGGCTGGTGTCACCCTTGATAGGGAAGATGTACTATCAAGATGTAAAAACCGATCATTGATGGCGGTATATGGTGCTGTTTATGATATCTGTGCTGAAGCACAGGATGCTAAAACCTGGTGTTGTAAGAGTCTTGCCAATATTAAATATAGTGATGATATAGAATCATACTTCGAAAATCCGAAATATATCTATCTGTATCGCGATGGTCGTGATGTGGCGCTGTCTTTCAAGAAGGCTGTGGTTGGAGAAAAACACATCTACAATATTGCCAGGGGTTGGGCGGCTACGCAGAGGATTGCAATCAAGTTAAGAGAAACTATCAGCAATGATCGCCTCTTCAGTGTGAGTTATGAAGAACTGACTGCGGAACCGGAAAAAACAGCCAGAGCGTTGTGTAAATTCCTGGGCGTGGACTACACAAGCAAAATGCTTGATTACCATGTGACTAATGAAGCTAAAAACGCTTCGAAATCCAGCGAGTTATGGAGTAATGTCACCAAACCTGTTGATAGTAATAATACACGTAAATTTATTAAAGAGATGTCGGTTGACGACATTAAAATATTTGAATCTATTGCAGGTGATGTTCTTGATAGTCTGGGCTATGAGCGTGAGCACATCAAGAAAGGCGAGGAGCTTACTTTTTCTGAGTCGGATATTGCGAAATTTAATGAAGAGAATGAGCTGGCTAAGCAAACATTTCTTGATAATGTCGATAAAGAAGATATGGAGCGTCGTAATCAGCAGGCCAAATTGCTCGAGGATATTAAATCAAGAAATGCTGCTTGATTAGTACTATAGTTATTTATGCAAAGTTCGAAATAAAATTGATCTATCAATCAGGTGGCGGGGTTCTGGTTATGGTAAAGCATATGAAGTTGGCGGTTACACTGTTTATATTAATCGCTGGTATTACATTTAATGCAAGAGCTGATTATGTTTTTACTGCCCCGCCCAGGGAAAGTGTCGAACGCGGCATGGAAATCTATAAGCCTGTCGCTGATTTTTTATCCAAACAGACCGGAGAAACCTTTGTCTATAAGCATCCTGGTAATTGGGCAGAATATAGCCGAGGTATGCAAAATCAGGAATATGATTTAGCTTTTGATGGCCCCCATTTTGTGAGCTGGCGGATCAAAAATATAAACCATGATCTTGTCATTAAATTACCTCAACTGCATATCTGGCGTGTGATTGCACGTATCGATGATAATCAGGTGAATTCACTTGAGGATTTAGTGGGTAAAAAAGTGTGTGCACCAAAAGCTCCGAATTTTGGAATGTTGACCATGATGAGCCATTTTCCTAATCCGGATCGAGAACCAGAACATTTGATAACAAAAGGTTGGAAAGATGGTTTTAATGGTGTTGTTAATGGAACCTGTGTTGCAACAGTCCTGCCTAAAACTAATCACAGAAAATTTGATAAAGATTTAACGAAAACTAAAGCCATTCATACTCATCTGCCTTATCCTAATCAGGCTTTTACAGTGGGTCCTGGTGTCCCTCAATCTTTGAAGGACAAAATCCGCAAGGAGCTGTTATCTGATGCAGGACAGGATGCACTGTTTAAACTCAGAGAACGATTTACTCGTGGTGCCTATTTAGTAGGCGCAGAAAATGAAGAATATGAAGGTATCAGCATGGTGCTTAAACGGGCTGAAAACTTCCTGAGTGCGGCTGAGTAATTAAATTTCAACTGCCTAATATTGCTTTTAGGAAGCCTGCTAAGTTTCTTATTTCAGGTATGCCTGAGCATAGCTGAGCAAAGTCTTATAACTGGCCATCATCTTCGTATGGCCAGTTTCTCTCAATTAATGATTGACGTGGCTCTATGAGCTTACTAATGTATGCCAACTTTTCTTTGTTTGACTCGAGTTGGTAATTCCCTTGTTTTTATTTTCCAGTCTTTCCCGAGCCTATGGCGAATCCCTTGTCAGTGGACTCATTAAGCAGTGTCCTGAGGATTTTCTCGTTGATGAGTTGATGCCTGTTGATTTTAGTGGTGAGGGGGAGCACCTCTGGCTACGAGTGCAGAAACAGGGATGTAATACTGACTGGCTGGCACAGGCAATTGCCAAAGCCGCGGGTCTTAAAGCTTCGGCGGTGAGTTATGCGGGTCTTAAAGACCGCCATGCCATCACTACACAGTGGTTTAGTCTGCACTTACCGGGCCTCGCGGATCCTGATTTGACGGTATTAGAAAGTGATGAGATTAAAATACTTGAGTCCGTACGACATAACCGGAAGCTCAAGCGTGGCGCGTTGTCGGGTAACTGTTTCAAATTACGTATTCGTGACCTCGCCGGGGATGTTGCTAGTCTTGATGAACGATTGCAGGCTATAGCAGAACAGGGTGTTCCCAATTATTTTGGCGAGCAGCGTTTTGGCTTTGAAATGTCCAACATAAATAAAGCCCTTGCTATGTTCCAGGGGCAGCTACGACATCTGAAGAAAAATAAACGCAGTATCTATTTGTCTGCTGCGCGCTCATGGATTTTCAATCAGGTCCTCAGCCAGCGTATTCGAGATGGAAGCTGGAATAATCGTCTGGCTGGTGATGTCTTTATGTTGGCAGGTAAAAGTGCCTGTTTCGCGGATGATTCAAGCGATGATTTAGTTCAGCGTTTGTCTAATCGAGAGATTCATCCCACCGGACCATTGTGGGGTAACGGTGAATCTATGGCATCTTTGGACTGTGCCGAGCTGGAAAATACTGTCGCAAGCCATAATTTGGCACTGGCAGAAGGGCTGGAAAAAGCTGGTCTTAAGCAGGAACGCAGGGCCTTACGATTGATGCCGGAGAACATGCAGTGGTCGTTGCAGGACAGCGACACACTGAACCTTGAGTTTTGCTTACCTTCTGGTGCATACGCTACCATGGTTTTACGCGAGTTTATGGACCAGAATAGTGATTAAACCATTGAAAAACTGCTACGAACTGGCTCGGATTTGCAGCTAAATATTAAAAAACTCAGTAATAGTTCATAAAACTTGTGTAATCGCCTTGGAACCTGCGGGTTGCCGCGTTATTATTGCGACTGCGATCAATAAGCAACATTCCAATGCATAGAGTAGTGGCCAAGATATAATGAATCCAAATTTTCTAGACTTTGAACAGCCTATTGCCGAGCTAGAGGCCAAAATAGAAGAATTACGTTATGTAGGTGATGACACCGAAATCAATATCGGTGATGAAATCAGCCGCTTACAGGACAAATGCAGAAGCCTGACTGAGTCTATCTTTGATAAATTGACGCCCTGGCAAACTTCGCAGCTGGCACGTCACCCACAACGCCCCTATACCCTGGACTATATCGACCGTATATTCACTGACTTTCAGGAATTGCATGGGGATCGAGCGTTTGCTGATGATCATGCCATTGTTGGCGGTATGGCACGCCTGGAAGGTCGTCCCGTCATGATCATCGGCCATCAGAAAGGGCGAGATACCAAGGAAAAAATTCGTCGTAACTTTGGTATGCCTCGACCCGAAGGTTATCGTAAAGCTTTGCGTCTGATGAAGTTGGCTGAGCGATTTAAAATGCCGGTGGTGACTTTTATTGATACTCCGGGTGCTTATCCCGGGATTGGTGCTGAAGAACGTGGCCAGTCTGAAGCAATCGCCCGCAACCTGTTCGAAATGGCGGCACTGAAAACGCCCATTGTTTGTACCGTTATAGGTGAAGGT
>JBFFSQ010000010.1:0-31414 GCA_041572275.1 Gammaproteobacteria bacterium | reverse complement strand
AGCCTGTGCATGTCCAAGGTCAACAAAGTCGTACTTGCCTATTCTGGCGGTCTTGATACCTCAATAATCCTCAAATGGCTGGAGGATACCTACGGCTGTGAAGTGGTGACCTTTACGGCAGATATTGGCCAGGGTGAAGAAGTTGAGCCAGCACGTGCTAAGGCCCAGGATATGGGTATCAAGGAAATTTATATTGAAGACCTGCGCGAAGAATTCGTGCGTGACTATGTATTCCCAATGTTTCGCGCCAATGCCATTTATGAAGGCGAATACCTGCTGGGTACCTCTATTGCCCGGCCGCTGATCGCCAAACGCCTGGTCGAGATTGCCAATGAAACCGGTGCCGATGCTATTTCCCATGGCGCTACCGGTAAGGGTAATGACCAGGTACGTTTCGAGCTGGGTGCCTATGCCTTAAAACCCGGTGTTCAGGTTATTGCGCCGTGGCGTGAGTGGGACCTGAACTCTCGTGAAAAGCTCATGGCCTATGCAGAAGATCATGGTATCCCGGTGGACTTTGCCAAGAATAAGAAGAAATCCCCTTATTCCATGGATGCCAACCTGCTGCATATTTCCTATGAGGGCGGTATTCTCGAAGATCCCTGGGCGGAAGCAGAAGAGGATATGTGGCGCTGGTCGGTGTCACCGGAAGCGGCTCCAGATAAGCCCACCTATGTTGAGCTGACCTATGAGAAGGGTGATATCGTGGCCATTGATGGTGAACAGATGACACCGGCAACTGTACTGGCCACACTGAATAAGCTTGGTGGTGAAAACGGTATTGGCCGTCTCGATATCGTTGAAAATCGTTATGTGGGCATGAAGTCACGTGGCTGTTATGAAACACCCGGTGGCACCATCATGCTGAAAGCCCACCGTGCAATCGAGTCGCTGACCCTGGATCGCGAAGTAGCCCATCTCAAAGATGAGCTGATGCCCAAGTATGCATCGCTCATTTACAACGGTTACTGGTGGAGTCCTGAGCGTGAGATGCTGCAGAAGATGATCGATGAATCACAGCAGGTCGTTAACGGTGAGGTCCGCGTGAAACTGTATAAAGGTGCAGTGACCGCAGTGGGTCGACGGTCGGCTACAGATTCACTGTTCGATGAAAAGATTGCGACTTTTGAAGATGATGAAGGTGCTTATAACCAGAAAGATGCTGAAGGTTTCATCAAACTCAATGCACTGCGTTTGCGCATTGCTGCCGGACGTAGAAAGTAGTCAATTTTCCTACTGGGCTCCCCGTTTTTGCGGGAGCCCAATTCAAACGGTTGTTTTTCCTGATTTGATTAGCGGATCTCGTCGATACTGTGTTTTTTCGATAAGATGGTCGGTCGAATGACTGCATAGCCCTGTTGTTGCCAATGGGCCAGTTCAGTGATGGCTGAAGGTACCACTTCAATAAAATTCTGGAAATCTTCTACGGCGTAGTCGTAGTCTTCTGCTGCGAGTCCGCAGACTTTAAATTTAACTCCGAGATCGGCGTAGTAACGCATGCGGTCGACAGCAGTTTGATATTTCTGATAGTTTTTTTTGGCTACGGTGACAATTTCAGTACCATGAATGATGACAACCAGATTCATAAACTCAGGTGCATAATTATACGGGGCATCCATAATCGGGTTGATTAGTGAACGTATCCAGTACAGCGCAGAGTTTATTGCCTGGGGTTCATCGAGATAAAAATCAAATACTACGTTAGGCTCTTTGTAGGGTGTTTCAACGAAGCTGGGACCCTGGGCAAATACGGTTAAAGGCAAACATAAAGCTAAACTGAATATGAAGTTGCGCATGAGATAGTCCTCATGTTTTTTGAAGAATCAATACAGTCAGATTCGTGTGGACGATCAGTTTTAGATACTGAATATTAACAGTATAACCAGAATTAAATGCAATGCATGTGTTTTATAAGGCCACAAAAAAGGGATAAAGCAGTTACCTGCCTCATCCCCTGGTAGCTTAAGTGTCCCGGATGCCTAAGCTCGTGTTTATAAGAAGGACAGAATTTCCTGCTCGATATCTTCTTTTTCGATAATGCTTGTCTGGGCGATGTCTTTGCTAAACAGTGCATGAATCATAGCCGGTATCTCGACATTGGCCTGTTTTGAAATTGACTTCAAAGCATCGAGGTCGTGGGTGTCGACTTCACCGGTCAGTGCATTGGCAATGGTAGGCGAGAACTTGGTCCATTCTGCTGTTGAATAGGCAATAGTTTTCAACGCTTGGGTACGACAGCTGTCATAGGCCTTGAAGCAGGTGGCCGTATGCGGGTCCATCAAATAACCTAGTGCAAAGGTATCCTTGATGTACTGTTTGCCTTCATCATCATCACAATAATCAGCAGCAAAAATGGTCTGAAGTTTTTCCAGTTCCTGGGCTTCGAGCTCATAGTGCTGCTCAGTGTCCAGTTGCTGCATCAGCTGTTTGGTACGTTCGGCACCGAACAAATCAAATAATACGCGTTCGATATTTGATGACTTGAGAATATCCATGGCCGGTGATGTAGTGGGAATGACGGCGAGGTTGCGCAGGTCATAGCGCCCGGTTTTGATCACCTGGGTGAGGACATTGTTCCTGTTGGAGGCAATGAGGATTTTTTCGACGGGTAGCCCCATCTTCATTGCATAGTAACCGCCAAGGGCATTACCGAAGTTGCCACTGGGAACATCCAGATAGACTTTTTCACCGAGGCTGATGGCACCCTGGCGAACCAGTTCCAGATAGGAATGGATATGGTAAATAATTTGAAAAATGATGCGGCCGAAGTTAACTGAATTGGCAGCGGATAAATAGATTTTTTTCTGCTGTAGTTTGTCTTTGAAACTATCTGATCCGAGCAGGTGTTTGAGTGCACTCTGGGCATCATCGAAGTCACCCTTGATACCGATGACTTTCAAGTTGGGCGCATCTTCAGTCACCATCTGTAATCGCTGGACATCGGAGGTGCCACCATCTGGATACATGCAGGCAACCCGGACATTGGCGCGGTTCTTAAAAGTTTCCAGCGCTGCGGGGCCAGTGTCGCCACTGGTGGCTGCCAGGATCAGGTAATGTTCATTGCGCTGTTGTGCTAAAGCCGATAGCACGATACCAAATGGCTGCAGCGCCATGTCTTTAAATGCGCGAGTAGGACCGTGGTAGAGCTCGCTGACATAGAGGTCGTCATGTACTTTTGTTACCGGGACAGGATTTTCACTGTCATCGAAAGCATCATACAGGGCCAGTGCCTGTTCGATCACATCCTGTTCAATGTCGATGGCAAACGCTGACAATATATCACGTGCCAGTGTTTTGTAGTCGGCATTGAGATGGTCTTTCAGGAATGACTGTCCTAACTCAGGCAGTGATTCAGGTGAATAAATGCCACCAAATGAGGCAATAGGATTGAGAATGGCGGAAGAGAAGCTGACCTTCTCAGGACGTTGACCATCGTTGCCGCGAGTTTCAATAAAATTCATGTGATGTCCAGGATTGACGTAACTGTTGCGTCGGGATTATATCGGATTCGGCAGATCAGCTCTATTACTTCAGGTCTCAAGCAACATCTACAGCGGATGGTTAGTCTGGACCAGTGATGCTGGTCACAGCAGGAAGATGGTTGCCAGTCCGAGGAAAGCCAGTAAGCCGACAATATCGGTGACTGTGGTAAGAATGACACTGCCGGCTATGGCGGGGTCAATACCGAAGCGACGCAGAATCAGCGGGATGATGACGCCAGAGGAAGCAGCGAACAGCAGGTTAATGATCAGGGCAGCAGCAATGATGATGCCGATGGATACATCACCGAACCAGACTATGGCGATGGCTGCAACGACCAGCGCCCAGAGAACGCCATTGAGTAGGCTGACGATAATTTCCTTGTTGAATATCCAGCGGCGGTTACTTCTACTGACCTGTCCCAGGGCCAGGCCACGAATCACCAGGGTAATTGTCTGACTGCCGGCGATGCCCCCCATACTGGCGACGACGTTCATCAGGATAGCTACGGTCACCACTTTTTCCAGAGTGGTTTCGAAATTACTGACTACCCAGGAGGCGAGAAAGGCAGTGACCAGGTTAATGCCTAACCATACTGCCCGGCGTTTACTACTGGGTAGGGCAGGGGCAAACAGGTCTTCCTCGTCATTCAGACCGGCCATACTTAATACCGAGTGGTCAGCTTCGTCACGAATAACGTCAACCACGTCATCGATCGTAATACGACCGAGCAGGATGTTGTTGGCATCGACCACAGGTGCTGAAATCAGGTCATGATTTTCGAATAATTTGGCCACTTCACTATCAGGCATGTCCGAGGGAATAGCATCACTTTCATCGTCCATGGCATCTGCTACGGTGACACTTGGTTCGTTGGTGAGTAGCTGAGACAGTGGCAATGTACCCAGATAGCGGTTGTCACGGTCGACGACAATCATGCTATCGGTCAGGTTTGGGATTTCACCGAGTAAGCGTAGATAGCGTAGCACGACGTCCAGCGTTACTTCTGGACGAATAGTAACTGTGTCGGTGTTCATCAAGCCACCGGCGCTATCCTCCGGAAATGAGAGTACCGATTCCAGGCGTTTACGGTGTTGACTGTCAAGCGAATGCAGGACCTCGTCGATGACGCTGTCTGGCAGTGATTGAACAAAGTCTGCTGAATCATCTACTTCAAGTCCTTCAGCAACGGACACCAGTTCTTCCGGTGACATATCCTTGATCAGGACGTGACGAATTTCCTCACCAAGATTGATAAGTACTTCACCTTCGTTTTCTGGGATGACAAGTTCCCAGGTTAGCAGGCGTTGGCTGGGAGGCTGTGACTCAAGTAGATGGGCGATTTCGGCTGGGTGTAGCGCATTAAGCATGAGCTGAGCATTGTGCAGGGTGCCAGACGCCATGGCGTCGGACAGGGCCTGTATCTTCTTTTCTGTTTTTTCAGCAATGTCTACAGTGTCGGCCATGATGTGCTCAAATCAATCTGGGTCAGATGAGTGCCTGGTATCAGCATTCAGTAGTAGCAACAGCCACAGGTACTCATTAAGTGTAGCAGTTCAGTTGCGGGGCAAGTCTAAGATGCAAGCTGATAAGCTGCAAGTGATTCGAACTGGATTTGTTAACTATAGTGATTATTCAGTGCATTCAAGCCCTGTTTGATCTCTTCTGCATTACCATGGCTTAGAATTTGTTGTACTTCGGTGGCCAGTTTGTCGATGTGGCTGTGGTTGATGATGTGCTTGATTTCCAGCAGGCTATTGGCCTGGACACTGAAGCATTGCAGACCCATGCCCAGCAGTAGTCGTGTGTAGATGGGGTCACTGGCCATTTCACCGCACATGGAGACGGGGATGTCGGCACTGTGGCCGGCATGTAGTATCAGCTCAATTAGTTTTAGCACCGATGGATGTAATGGATTGTAAAGATAACTGACTTCATCGTCGATACGGTCCAGTGCCAGTGTGTACTGAATCAGGTCATTGGTACCGATGGAAAGGAAGTCCAGTTTTTCAGCAAAGGTATGGGCAGACAGAGCCGCCGCCGGTACTTCTATCATAGCACCGATGGGGACGTCGGGATTAAAGCGTATTTTACGATTTTTTAGTTCTGATTTTGCCTGTTCCAGTAATTCCAGCGTCTGATCCAGTTCACTGATGCAGGTCAACATCGGGATCATCATGCACACCGGACCATAGGCGCCGGTACGCAAGATGGCTCTGAGCTGGCGTAAGAATTGCCGTGGCTCTTTCAGGCAGCGCCGAATGGCTCGCAGGCCCATGGCCGGGTTATGGGCCAGTGGGCCGTGGTGTGGCTCGGATGCCATTTCCTTGTCAGCACCCAGGTCAGCGGTACGGATGGTGAGAGGATGTCCTTTGAGGGCTCGTAGAGCGCGCCGGTAAGTTTCAAACTGTTCTTCCTCGGATGGATGCTCATTGCGTTCCATGAATAGCATCTCAGTACGATAGAGACCGACGCCGGTATGGTCATACTGACGCATGGCGCGCACATCAGCAGGTCGATCGATGTTGCCATGGAGTTTGATTTTATGGCCATCCAGACTTACTGCCGGTTTGTTCTTTAGCTGAAACAGGTTCTGGCGGCGTTGTTTTTCTGCTTTCTGTAAGCGGCGGAAATGGCGTTGAGTGGCACGATCAGGATCTGCGATGATCATGCCCTGCTGGCCATCAACCACCAGCCATTCGTTGGCCTGTATTAACTGTTTGGCATTATGGACCCCTACGACTGCAGGAATGCCCAGGTTGCGTGCCAGTATGGCAGTATGGGACAGCGGGCCGCCAAACTCGGTGATAAAAGCAGCGATTTTCTGATGCTGTAAGAGCAGGGTGTCGGCGGGTGTCAGATCATCGGCTACAATGATTCGGCCTTTGAGGTGGTCTTCATCATGGTCGCCCTGATCGGCATCGGCATCGCTGCTTAAACAGCGCTGGATACGCTGTACGACATGGATGATGTCATCTTTGCGGGTTTTCAGATAGGCGTCATCCATATCGTCAAAGACTTTGACCAGACGATCACATTGCGCCTGTAAGGCCCATTCAGCATTGCAGATTTTGTTCTGGATTTGATTGATGGTGCCATCGCCGAGCACCGGATCATCGACCATTAACAAACTGGTATCGATGAACTGGGTGATGTCCTTGGGGACATCATTAGAAATTTTTTCCTTAATAGCTTTTAGTTGTAACTGGGCTTGCAGACGGGCACGGACGAAGCGCTCGATTTCGTGTTCTATACGCTCTTCGGAAATACTGTATTCAAGAACTTCTGGCTGTTCACGGTACAGTACATAGGCAGAGCCCAGGGCAATGCCTTTTGAAACACCTATACCATTGAACATTACACTCATTGCAATTACTCGTCTTCGTCGAAGCGGTTATTGATTAAGGTTTGTAGAGCCTGGATACATTGTTCTGCGTCCTCGCCCTCTACATGCAGGGTGATCTGACTACCTTTCGCAGCAGCCAGCATCATTACGCCCATAATGCTTTTGCCATTGATGCGATGGCCGTTACGTTCGACATCGACATGGCTGGCAAAGGCTGAAGCGGTGCTGACAAATTTGGCCGCCGCCCGTGCATGTAATCCCAATTTATTGATGATGTCTACTGTAACACTGATCTCGCTCATTCATTCTACTCACTGCAATCACGTAAAAGTATGCCATCCTGGCCGCCACTGATGGCTTTTTGGATCATGTCTTCAAGGTTAAGCTGGGGGTAATTAAGGATTCGTACCAGCATTGGCAGGTTAACGCCTGTTACCATTCTAATTAGTGGCGATGTCAGTAATTTCTGACCAATGTTGCACGGCGTGCCACCATATATATCAGATAGAATCAGCACGCCATCACCTTGATTTAACTGTTGTATATAGGCCTGTCCCTGTTGCTGGATGAGGCTGGGATCGGCATCCAGAGGCACTTCCAGTGCTCGTGTTGGCAACGGGTAGTCACCCAGCATATTAACGGCGGTTGTCAGCAGGCCTTGAGCTATACCTTCATGGGTAATTAATAGCAGTCCGATACTCATTCGATTTCCCGGTGACGTAAAGAAATATTTGGGAACAGGTGCTGGAAATGTTTGCTCAGGCGTTCTGCCATATACACCGAGCGATGCTGGCCACCGGTACAGCCGATGGATATGGTCAGGTAATAGCGGTTCTGTTCGGCGAACTTGGGTATCCAGGTTGTCATGAACTGGCTGATCTGCTCAAACATGTCGTTTACATCTGGCTGTTCTTTCAGAAAGTTAATGACATCAGGATCAAGGCCAGTCAATGGCCGCAGTCGAGTTTCCCAATGTGGATTGGGCAGGCAGCGTACATCGAAGACGAAATCAGAATCTGTGGGGACATTATGTTTAAAGCCAAACGACTGGAATAGTACGGAGAGTTCAGCTGCTGGTCGAGTCAGCACGCGTTCTTTGATCAGGCTGCGCAACTGATGGATATTGGTGTGTGTGGTATCGACGGTTAAATCGGCATTGATCGAGATCGGTGTCAGTAGGGTTGTTTCGACATCGATGGCTTCAGCCAGTGGTGTGCCATTTCGTGTCAGTGGGTGTCGGCGACGCGTGTCGTTAAAGCGTTTAATCAGGGTGTTGGTATCAGACTGAAAAAAAATGACTTCGACTTTAATACCAGAGGCATTGACCGTTTTCAGTATATCGCTGAAGTGATCTAAATTTTTTGAGCCGCTGCGTACATCAATACCCACGGCAACTTTATCGTACAGATTGAGTTCGTGGTTATAAAGGCCGTCAGTGAAACTGGGTAACAGGCCTAGCGGTAAGTTGTCGACACAATAGAAGCCTTCGTCTTCCAGCGTATGCAGGGCGACTGTTTTTCCGGAACCGGAGAGACCGCTGATAATAATAAGTTTCATGACTTAGGATTGAAGATACTGACTTTGTCGGTTAATGAATTCTTCACTGGCATTATGGCCGTGCTCCATCAGGATATGATTGCGCACAGCTGCCTCAACCATAACAGCCAGGTTACGGCCGGTAGCCACCGGTAACATAATTTCAGGTATCTCTACATCCAGTATGGTGCGGATGCTGCGGCTACCAAAGAGTCGGTCCAGTTGTTTTCGGTCTTCAACATTCATGCGTTGCAGATGCACGATCAATCGCAGGTACTTATTGGGCTTGATGGCATTGTCACCATAAATATCACGAATGTTGAGTACACCCAGTCCACGCACTTCCATAAAATCCTTGAGTACGTCCGGGCAGGTGCCGTTCAACGTGTTAGGGCCAATGCGGGTAAATAATGGCGCATCATCTGCAATGAGTCTATGACCGCGGGTGATGAGCTCCAGTGCAAGTTCACTCTTGCCGATGCTGCTTTCACCGGTTAACAGTACACCTGTGCCCATGACTTCCATAAACACACCATGCAGGGTCATGTTTTCAGCCATCAGGTTGAATAGATAATAACGAATGGCGTCTATCAGTTCGTTACTGAAAAGATAACTAGTGAGTAGTGGAGTTTTGTAAGTGTTGGCCAGGTCAACAAGCTCTGCCGATGGTGTAATGTCATCACTGATAATAACGGCGGCAGTATGGCGTGAAAAAATTTGTTCCTCCAGGTTATGGCGTGAGGCTGCTGGTTGTTTATTCAAATAAACCCATTCGGTTTTACCAATTACCTGTATACGGTTAGGGTGGATCAGGTTGAGGTGACCAATTAGAGTGGCCTGGTGACTTAAATGTAGCTGGCGTTTGATCGGGCGTTGTGCAAACTGTTTGCCCGCTATCCAGTGTAAATCAAAATGTTCGCGAAGATGATCAAATAAATCCTGTGGTGTGAGCTTTTCGATCATGTGGTGTAGTCAGGATGCCTTGCTGGCATTGTCCCAGCCGGATAAATGATTGAAGAGTTCACTGTCTGACTGGCATTGTCTTAATGCGTGGCAGAACTCGGTATCACTGAGCATACCTGCCAGTGATGCCAGTATCTGTAAATGCTCATCGGTGTGGTGTTCTGGAACTAGCAACCCAAAGAATAAATCCGCCGGTTTGCCATCGGGGCTGTCAAAGTCGATCCCTTGATCAAGTTTAACAAAAGCACCAATGGTATGTTCGTTCTGACCAAGCCGGCCATGGGGTATTGCTACACCATGGCCTAGCCCGGTTGATCCGAGTCGTTCCCGTTCGATGAGGCGATTGAAAATTTCTGCTGGATCATGACCCGCAGTGCCCAGGCTGAGCAGGTATCCAAGCTTTTCCAGTACACGTTTTTTGCTGCTGATATCGTTCAGGCATATGACGCGTTCGGGGGCTATCAGCTGAGTAATGTCCATGTAGTGTTTCCAATCGGCCCAGGTTATTCGAACTCGGGCTGTTTATGATGGTGATTGGTGATTTTTTCTTTATGCTTTTTCACCTGACGATCCAGTTTGTCGATAAGACCATCAATGGCTTTATACATGTCGTCTTCAGTGTTTTCGGCGAATACATTGTTGCCACTCATGTGAATGGTTGCTTCTGCCTTGTGACGAACATTTTCGACAGTGAGAATGACGTGGCTGTTGGTAACCTTGTCGAAATGACGCTCCACACGCTCCATTTTTTCCTGAACGTAGTTGCGTAGTGAATCAGTAATCTCTATATGGTGTCCAGTGAGGTTGAGTTGCATAAGGACTCCTTCGTTGTTTAAGTTTGCCTCAGCTGAGGCGTTTTCGTTCGTTGGATGGCGGTATTACCATGGCTTCACGATATTTTGCCACAGTTCTACGTGCCACGTTAATGCCCTGTTCAACCAATAAGCCAGCAATTTTATTGTCGCTCATAGGTTTGCGGGGATCTTCCTTATCAATCAGCTTTTTAATCATGGCTCGAATGGCCGTAGCTGAACATTCTCCTCCATCAGCCGTACCTACATGACTGGAGAAGAAATACTTGAATTCAAATACACCACGAGGTGTGTGCATGTATTTCTGGGTGGTAACCCTGGAGATGGTGGATTCATGCAGTTCCAGTTCATCGGCAATATCCCTGAGTACTAGCGGCTTCATGCCTTCGTCGCCATATTCCAGAAAGGTGCGCTGATGTTCCACAATCGAGGTGGCGACGCGCATCAGTGTTTCATTTCGGCTTTGCAGGCTTTTTATGAACCAGCGTGCTTCCTGCAGGTTGTTTTTCAGAAAACTGTTGTCTTCACTACGATTGTTATTATTAATATAGCTGGCATACAGCGGGTTGACCCGGATTTTTGGGGCCGTGTCTGGATTAAGTTCAACCCGCCAGCGACCTTTGACCTTAGTGACGAAAACATCGGGTACTACATATTGGGTCGACGTTTGGGTGATCAGGGCGCCGGGTCGTGGGTTGAGTGACTGGATGAATTTGATGACAGTCGCCAGTTCTTCTTCAGACAGGCGGGTGTAGCGCTTTAGTTTTGCATAGTCGTGACTGCCGAGTAGGTCAAGATGGTCCTTGATAATCTGTCGTGCCCTGATGACGTCCTGATTGTCCTGTGGAAACTGTTCCAGTTGTATCAATAAGCACTCACGGAGATCGCGAGTGGCTACACCGAGAGGGTCAAAGTGCTGGATAAGATGGAGCACGGCTTCAACTTCATCAATTTCGATGTCCAGGTCAGGAACCAGGCCGGCATGGATGTCTTCAACGGATTCTATCAGGTAGCCGTCATCATCGATGGCATCCAGGATAGTGAGTGCAATGGCACGATCCGTATTGCTCATTGGTGTGACGTGTAGTTGCCATTCCAGATGATCAATCAATGACTGACTGGAGTCGCTTTGGTTCTCGAGAAATTCCCGGGCATTGTCGTCATCAGTGGCTGGACCACTGCTGACAGGAATGTCGTAAATATCATCCCAGACGCTATCCACAGGCAGGTCATCGGGTATTTCCTCATTGCTGTTGATATCGATATTGTCGTTGCTACTTTCAACCTGATTGTCGTCTGTAGAACTGGTTTCGCTACCACTGGATCTATTGTCTTCATGGTCGGCGGTATTCTGGGAATCCAGAGGGTCGTCACTGGCCTGATCCTCTTCTGCTTCGAGCATAGGGTTAGCTTCCAGTGCTTCCTGGATTTCAGCTTGTAACTCGAGTGTGGAGAGTTGCAATAAACGGATGGCCTGTTGCAACTGGGGAGTCATGGTCAGCTGCTGACCGATACGGAGCTGTAGGGACTGCTTCATTCTTGTTTATGGCAATTATATGTGTCTGATAGCGGTGAAATTACATGACCTGAGAGTATGCTCAGGCTTAACTTTGCCCATTAATCAGAGGGCGTGCCATGTTTTTACTTTCCATAACTGAATAATAGCATCATTAAAGACTAAAATTCTGACCTAAGTAAACATCTTTTACCTGTTGATCATTTAATACTGACTCGGGACTGCCTTCTGCAATTACCTGACCTGAACTTAGAATGTAGGCCCGTTGACAAATGCCGAGGGTTTCACGCACATTATGGTCAGTAATCAGGACACCAATATCCCTGGCAGTCAGCTGGCGGATTATACGCTGAATTTCCAGAACGGAAATAGGGTCGACACCGGCAAAAGGTTCATCCAGCAGAATAAATTGCGGATCTGCGGCCAGGGCGCGGGCAATTTCAACTCGACGGCGTTCACCGCCAGAGAGGCTGATTCCGGTATTGTCACGAATATGGTCGATGTGTAATTCGTCCAGTAATTCCTGCAGCAGCTGTTTGCGCTGTTTGCGCTTCAGGTCGTCACGGGTTTCCAGAATAGCCATGATATTCTCGGCCACGGTCAATTTGCGAAACACCGAGGCTTCCTGAGGTAAATAGCCCACGCCCATGCGTGCCCGGGCATGCATGGGCATGTGGGTGATGTCGGTGTCATTCAGAAAGATATGGCCTTTGTTGACCGGGATTAATCCAACCATCATATAGAAACTGGTGGTTTTGCCAGCACCATTCGGGCCTAACAGGCCAACCACTTCGCCGCTATTTACGGTGATGGAGACAGAGTCAACGACTTTGCGTGTGCGGAAACTTTTGACCAGTTGGTCGGCCCGGAGCGTATTGATCATGGATTCGTATCGGCTTTTTTGTCGTCAGGGCTAATGGTGATGGTCACACGTTTGGGGCTGTCTACATCGTCTGTGTTGACCTTCTGACCAGCATGTACAATATCTTTGGTGGTATTGTAGACAATATGTTCACTGGTGAAGCGGTTATTGTGCTGGATGAGTACGGCTTGACCATCCAGGGTGAGGATGCCTTTTTCTGCCTGATAATTCATGGTTTGACTTTGAGCGCTGATGGTCTGGTCCAGATCATTCAGCTGTGAGAATGTAGCCGGTTGGCCATGAATCGTGATGGTATCTATTTGTCCCTGTTTCTGTTGAATGTGAATTTTCTGACCTTTGATCACGGTGCTGCCGCGACGAATTATGACATTACCTTGATAGATGCTAATGCCTTCCTGTTCCCGGATTTCGACACTATCAGCTTCAATGCTCAAGGGCTGATCGGCATCGGTTGACCTGGCCTGGGCGCTGAGGCTGGTGAGAAGTAGAGTCAGTAATGTAACAATGCTAGCGGACAGGTTCATATGTGCCCTTAACGTTTGAAAGCAGTTTAAGTATACCTTGCCTGTTATCAAAGACCATGCCCAGACTGGTGAGTTCAAGTCCCTGGCTGAGGATACGGGTTGGTTGGTCGGTTTCAGCCAGCTCCTGATCGGTGTGTATGAGCAGGTAGTCGGTGTCGATGCTTAGGGCGGGTTGTTGTGAACTGCTGGCACGCTGGAGCCTGACCTTGTTGTGAAGGTGGATCAGTTGTTTGTCACTCAGCAGTTGCGCACGTTCAGCCGAGATGATCCAGTTGCCCTTGGTATTAAAAAACTCAATGCTCGGTTGTGTCAGTTCAGAGCTGTCATCATCGGCATAGTGTAGTAGCTTTTGTGCTTTGAGAATATAAGCGGGTGAGCCGTGTTCATCCATGTTGGTGAGGATGAAGTTTTCCATGAAATAATCAGGGAAGTGTTTGTCTTTCTGAATTTGTACAATCGGGGCTTCTTTCCAGATGTCCTGAAACCACCAGCTCACCAGGGCAATGAGTGAAATGATGATAAGGCTAACAGTTTTTCTCATGGGGAGAGCGCAGTGTCGGGTTTAGTTGGCTACGTAGGAAGCCAGTAGAGCATCCAGTTTGCCCTGAGCTTCCAGAATCAGCTCACAGACATCACGAGCAGCGCCACGTCCACCGGCACGATCGGTAATCCAGTGGGAATGACGTTTGACATAGGGGTGGGCATCCTGCACACAAATAGCCAGACCGACTTTACTCATTACGGGTAGATCAACAACGTCATCACCGACATAGGCAATCTGATCATGATCCAGATTCACTGACTGTAACAACTCTTCATAGGCGGGCAGTTTCTGACGTTTGCCCTGGTAGACGTATTTGATGCCGAGTTCTTTGACACGGTGCTCGACGACGTTGGAGACGCGCCCTGTGATGATGGCGATATCGACGCCACTGTCTTGCAGCATACGCATGCCGTGGCCATCTTTAGAATTAAAAGCCTTGTATTCCTGGCCGTCATCACCAATGAAGAGTGAACCGTCGGTGAGAACGCCATCAACATCAAAAATCACCAGTTTGATGTGGGCTGCTTTCTGTAATAAGTCTTGCATATTCATATCCGTTTTCTTTTAGGGCTCTGTTGTTTTCAATGAACGGGGGGCTGGCCGATGCGACTTATACGACACCTGCACGTAATAAATCATGCATGTTCAGCGCACCGATCAGGGTATTTGCTTCGTCAACCACAAGCATGGCGTTGATCTGGTTGTCCTGCATGATTTTTAGTGCTTCTGCGGCGAGAATCTGCTTGCTTGTGGTTTTACCGCCGGCGGTCATAACGTCGCGAATCAGTGCGCTATGCACATCAATATTCTTATCCAGGGTTCGTCGCAGGTCGCCGTCGGTGTAAATCCCCAGAACGGTATTGTTTGCATCGACAATGGCGGTCATGCCCAGTTTCTTACGGGTCATTTCCAGTAGTGCATCTCGTAAACTGGCATCTTCATGAACCCGGGGAATAGTATCACCCGTGTGCATGATATCAGCGACATGCAGCAGCAGTCGCCGGCCCAGACTACCGCCGGGATGGGAGAGGGCAAAGTCCTGTTCGGTAAAGCCTCGGGCCTCCAGCAGGGCGACGGCCAGGGCATCGCCCATGACCAGGGCCACCGTGGTGCTGGATGTCGGCGCCAGACCCAGCGGGCAGGCCTCTTTTTCAACACTGACATCAAGGCTGACGTCTGCCTCCCGGGACAGTGTCGAGTTGGCATTACCGGTCATACTGATCAGTGGCACCCCCAGTCGCTTGATGATGGGGACAATGGTGAGAATTTCTCCGGTCTCACCGGAATTGGACAACGCAATGACCACATCTTTATCGGTAATCATGCCCAGGTCGCCGTGGCTGGCTTCGCCGGGGTGAACAAAGAATGCCGGGGTGCCGGTGCTGGCCAGAGTGGCGGCAATCTTGTTGCCAATATGACCGGATTTACCCATGCCGGTAACCACGACACGACCCTGGCAGGCCATCATCAGTTCGCAGGAGCGAACAAAGGCATCATCAATGCGTGGTTTAAGGGCGGCGATAGCACTCATCTCTGTATCGATAACTGCCAGGCCTAGCTGTTTGAGTTTATCTTGATTCATAGGATTAGGATTAACCAGTTATGCTGAAATACAGCACAATTTCATAGCCAATAAAGATGGCGAAAAGAATACCGCCTTCGAGGCGGGTGACCTTGCCGTTACCGCGAAAACCAAAGGCAATAATAAACAGTAATACTGTGAGAATAAACATCAGGGGTAAATCGCGTGTCAGCACGCCTTCGGCCAGAGGAGCGGGATGGATCAGTCCGGCGGTGCCCAGTACACCCAGGGTGTTGAACAGATTCGAGCCAATGACATTGCCGAGGGCTATATCGTCCTCACCTTTGCGCGCACTCATAATAGAGGCGGCCAGTTCGGGCAGGCTGGTACCAATGGCGACGATGGTCAGGCCAATAATCAGGTCGCTGACACCAAAGGTGGTGGCGATATTAATAGCGCCCCATACCAGTAATTTGGAACTGGCGAGTAATATAAACATACCGGCCAGTAACATAATCACGGCTTTTTTCATTGGCATGTGAGATGGAATCTCGTCTTCGAATTCTTGCTCTATTGGGTCTTTCTGGCGGTTTTTTAGGGTTTGTTTAATAAGCCAGTACATAATGGCAAACAGGGTGAAAATAAAAATCAGGCCATCGATACCGCCCAGCTTGTTGTCAACCGCCAGCAACACAGTGGCAAGAATCGTCGATAGCAGTAACAACGGGTATTCGCGTTTGAGGATGTCGGAATGTACACTCAGCGGTATCAGTAAGGCGGTTACACCCAGTACCAGCGCTATGTTGGTAATATTTGAGCCCACGGCATTCCCTACGGCTAGCCCCGGGTTGCCGCCGCCAGCAGCAAATGCCGCGACCATCATTTCCGGTGCTGACGTTCCCAGGCCGACGATGGTCAGGCCGATGATCAGGGGTGAAACGCCAAGGTTGCGAGCAATAGCGGAAGCTCCGGTCACAAAATGATCGGCGCTCCAGATGAGCAAGGCGAAACCTGCCAGAATGGCAGCAATATCAATCAGTATATCCACGAAAGTACATTCAATTAACTATGAGCGCGCAATGATACACGATTCTGTCGAGAACACGGAGCTTACACCATCCGGGCTTCGGGTGGGAGCCTATGGCTGGCAACATCCTCACTGGATGGGTAGTTTCTATCCGGAAGATCTGCCCACTGACTGGCAGCTGGGCTATTACGCCAACGAGTTCAGTACAGTACTAGTGCCCGCCCAGTATCTAGAGGCAGAGGATTGTGATATCGAGCAATGGCTGGATGATGTCCATGAGGCCTTTCGATTTTATCTACAAGTTCCCACAGCTGGGATGTCTCTTCGGATGTTTGAGCAGCAATGTGCGCAACTGGGTGATTATCTGGCTGGTGTCGTGGCACAATCTTGTCTGCAGCTGAATTTGAAGGCGCCAATTTATCATGATGATGATGCAGGCGATGATCGGCATCGTGTCTGGCATCCTGATGGATGCGGGCAGTCTGGTGTTGCCCTGATGACGCTGAATGATGCTGATCTCAAAGCACAACGTTTTTGGCTGGAAGCATTTAATCAAATATCTGCCGAGCCTCTCCAGGCTGTTTTTCTATGTGATGAATCATTGACGCTTACCCAGCTCAGGGATTTCAAGACCCTGGTCGAACTGATGGCGCTGTAAATCCAGGCATCTGTCGATGATTCTGTTACGGGCTGTATGAACTGAGTTTGGTGTATACAGGTCTACTCTCTGTCGGCTAAGCCAGGACCAGGATCAGGGCTGAAATGGGTGTGATTTCTGTGCCCTTGTTAACAGCAATCTTTATTGTGCTCGTTATGATGAAACCTGTTTTGTAACAATAGCTTGCTGAGCAGGGCGATCTTTTACAGAAGATGTCCAGCAGGTAAGTAAAAACAGGGTATGAAAATGAATACGCGTAATATTGATCGTTCCATGGGGCTATTGGTTTTGATTGTCGGGGTGGCTGTGTTGATGCTGGCCCTGCAGGCGAGGAATTGGATGAATGAGAGGGCCGGTACTGGTTATATTATCAAGGCAGAGTTTGATTACGTGGGGGGGCTCAAGGTGAGTTCGCCGGTAAATGCCGGTGGTGTTCGAGTGGGGCAGGTGACCAGTATCGGTTACGAAACCGATAGCTTCGAGGCGGTGGTTTCTATGCTGATAGAGCCGCACTATACATTCCCAAAAGACACCGTAGCGAGTATCCTTACTGCCGGACTGCTGGGAGGGCAGTATGTGGGTCTTGAACCCGGTGGTGATGTGGAACACTTACAGGCCGGTGACCAAATTGAATTAACACAACCTGCACTGGTTTTGGAACAGGCCATTGGTCAGTTGCTGTATTCCAGGGCGCAGGAGGAATAATAATGAAGAAAACCCATTACCTCGTTTGGCTGACCCTGATGTTGGCGTGGATGATACCTGTGCAAGCTCAGCTGGCGCCAGATGTTCTGGTCAAAGAGACATCGGAAAAGGTCCTGGCTGCCCTGGATGCAAACAAGGCTCGCTATGAGAAAGAGCCTGAGCTGGTTTACCAGCTGGTAAATGATATCGTCTTGCCTCATATGGACTTCAAAGCCATGAGTAAATTGGCCTTAGGAAAATTCTGGCGTGAGGCCAATGATACCCAGCAAGCAGAATTTGTTGATGCCTTCAAAACCATGCTGGTTCGTACCTATAGTAAATCTTTGACCCAGTATTCTGGTCAGACCATTGAGTACAAACCGTATCAGCCACCTGAAGAAGGCAAGAAAACTGTCGTGGTGAATACCGAAGTCAAGCAGTCATCGGGGCCGTCGATCCCGATTGATTATCGGCTGTACACAAAAAACGGTATCTGGAAAGTGTACGATATCAAGATTGATGGCATCAGTCTGGTGACCAACTATCGGAATAGTTTTGCCTCTGATATCCGTAAAGTAGGTATGGATGGCCTGATAGAGAAGTTGCAGGCGAAATACAGCAAGGATTCTGCCTGAGTGCATAACCAACGCTGGGATTGTGGCCTGTCTGTTTAGCTAGTAGCGATAGTTAAAGTCTGAAATGTTTTGGCGCTGGCAGCTGTATATCTGACGGTTATGTTTCAGAGTCATACTGTCAGTTTGGTACTTTTGCGGGAATGAGCGAAAATGGTCCAGCAAAAAGGTCGTCAAATCAAGTATCATACTGTCCCGAACAATGGCTGGTGATGGCCTGTGCTTATGGTGCAGGTTGGGATCTGGCGATTGACTGATTTTTTGACCGTAACGGTCCACTGATTCACTCAGGTTTGAGTTCATGAATAAGTTGTTGATTCAGGGTGGTGCTACCCTGCAAGGTGAAGTGCGCATTTCCGGCGCCAAGAACTCGGTATTGCCTATTCTGGCCGCCACTTTGTTGGCGGATGGTCCTGCCGTGGTTGAGAATGTACCCCATTTGCAGGATGTAACCACCACTGTAGCCCTGCTGGGCAGCATGGGTGTGACTGTGGTGGTCGATGAAACCATGAGTGTCGAAGTAGACTGTTCCACTATCGAAACTCAGGTAGCGCCTTATGAGTTAGTGAGTACGATGCGCTCCTCAATTCTGGTACTGGGGCCCCTGTTGGCCCGTTATGGCAAGGCTGAAGTGTCACTGCCGGGTGGTTGTGCTATCGGTTCCCGTCCGGTCAATATCCATATCAAGGGTCTGCAGGATATGGGTGCTGAGATTGAAGTGAAAAACGGGTATATCGAGGCCCGTGCAGATCGCTTGCAAGGGGCTCGTATCGTTATGGACCTGGTCACAGTGACCGGTACCGAGAATTTGATGATGGCAGCTGCCCTGGCCGAGGGCACCACTTACCTGGAAAATGCAGCTCGTGAGCCTGAAGTCATCGACCTGGCCAATTTCCTCAATGCCATGGGGGCTAAAATCAGTGGTGCTGGTACTGATACCATTACTATTGAAGGTGTGGAGCGATTACAGGGCACTCGCTACAAAGTGGTCCCGGATCGTATTGAAACCGGAACTTTCCTGATTGCCGCTGCAATTACCGGTGGCCGGGTCAAGCTTAAGGATACAGAGCCTCGGCTGCTTGATGCTGTACTGGATAAGTTGCGCGATTCTGGTGCAGAAATAGAGCTGGGTGAAGACTGGGTGTCTTTGGATATGCATGGGCAACGCCCAAAGGCGGTGAATGTGCGCACGGCCCCTTACCCTGCATTTCCTACCGATATGCAGGCGCAGTTCACTGCCCTGAATTGCATTGCCGAAGGCACAGGGACTGTGGTTGAAACCATTTTCGAAAATCGCTTCATGCACGTGCAGGAGCTGCAGCGAATGGGGGCGGATATCGAAGTGGAGGGCAACACGGCGATTGTGCGGGGTGTCGAAGGTTTGATGGCGGCACCGGTCATGGCGACTGATTTACGTGCCTCGGCCAGCCTGATTCTGGCTGGGTTGGTTGCAAAGGGTGAAACTGAAGTACAACGCATTTATCATATTGATCGAGGCTATGAGCTGATTGAAGAGAAACTGGCTTACCTGGGTGCGAAAATTCGCCGTGTACTGGACTGATTGAATCAAACAACAAGATTGCAATGACTAATACTATTACGATTGCTCTATCGAAAGGGCGCATATTTAAAGAAACACTGCCACTGCTGGAAGCTGCTGGCATTACCCCGCTGGATGATCCGGAAAAAAGCCGCAAGCTAATTCTCGATACCAATCATGACGATATCAAACTGGTGATTATCCGTGCTACAGATGTGCCCACCTATGTTCAGTATGGAGCGGCAGATATGGGTGTCGCGGGCAAAGATGTACTGCTGGAGCATGGCGGAGATGGTCTCTACGAGCTGGTGGATCTGAATATCGCTCGTTGTAAGTTAATGACAGCGGGTATGAACGACTACCAGCCGGGTAAAGGGCGCTTGCGGGTGGCTACCAAGTTTGTCAATGTGGCTCGTCGCTTTTTTGCTGAACAGGGTCAGCAGGTTGAGGTAATTAAGCTTTATGGTTCCATGGAGCTGGGCCCTATCGTGGGGTTGTCGGATCTGATCGTCGATGTGGTGGATACCGGCAATACCCTGAAAGCGAATGGTCTCAAGCCGATTGATCATATCGCCGACATCAGCTCACGGCTGGTGGTGAATAAAGCATCACTGAAAATGAAACACGACCGGATTCAAGCCATGGTCGATCAAATGCGCAAGGCAGTAGCATGAATATAAAGCAACTCAATACTCAGGATAGCCAGTTCTGGTCACAACTGGATGAATTGCTGGCCTGGGAGTCAGTATCGGATGATCAGGTGTTTACTGTCGTTAGCGATGTGATCAGGAACGTGCGACAGCGTGGTGATGCCGCGGTTGTTGAATACACCAACAAATTCGACCGTCTCAATGCACAGAGTTTTGCTGAGCTGGAAATTCCGAAACAGCGACTGATAGAAGCTCTGGATAATTTGCCCGAGACGCAGCGCGAAGCCCTGTTGAAGGCGGCCGAACGGGTACGTGCTTATGCCGAGCACCAGACAATGGAATCCTGGTCCTATACCGAAGCCGATGGCACGGTGCTGGGGCAGCAGGTCACAGCGCTGGATAAGGTGGGGTTGTATGTGCCCGGTGGCAAGGCCGCTTATCCTTCGTCAGTATTAATGAATGCTATTCCGGCCAAGGTTGCCGGTGTGCCGGAACTGATCATGGTCGTGCCGACACCGGACGGTGAAGTGAACCAGCTGGTACTGGCAGCAGCAGCGGCATCTGATGTTGATCGCGTGTTTGCCATTGGCGGTGCACAGGCTGTGGCAGCATTGGCCTACGGTACTGAAACCGTACCCCAGGTAGATAAAATTGTGGGGCCAGGCAATATCTATGTGGCAACGGCCAAACGTATGGTATTTGGTGCTGTGGGTATCGATATGATTGCCGGGCCTTCTGAAATTTGTATCGTGTGTGATGGCAAAACCGATCCGGACTGGATAGCCATGGACTTGTTCTCACAGGCTGAGCATGATGAGGATGCCCAGTCAATTCTGGTGTGTCCGGATGCAGATTATATTGAACAGGTAAAAGCCAGTATTGAAAAACTGATTCAGGAGATGCCACGAGCAGATATTATCCGTACTTCAATGGAAGGGCGTGGCGTGATGATTGCAACACAGGATATGGCGCAAGCCGTGGAAGTCGCCAATTATATTGCCCCCGAACATCTGGAATTATCTGTTGATAATCCGGAGGATATGGCCAAGCAG
Source organism: Gammaproteobacteria bacterium (assembly GCA_041572275.1). Classification (GTDB taxonomy): domain Bacteria; phylum Pseudomonadota; class Gammaproteobacteria; order SZUA-229; family SZUA-229; genus JBFFSQ01. The sequence continues at coordinate 10,045 of JBFFSQ010000010.1, read as the reverse complement.
ATTCGCCATGCCGGTGCTATCTTCATGGGACGTTACACAGCTGAAGCGCTGGGTGATTATTGTGCTGGACCGAACCATGTATTGCCGACCTCACGTACTGCGCGTTTTTCATCACCATTGGGTGTTTATGATTTCCAGAAACGCTCCAGTTTAATCAATTGTTCTGCTCAGGGTGCTTCGGAACTGGGTAAGACGGCATCGATACTGGCGCATGGCGAAGGTTTGACTGCGCACGCGCGTTCAGCTGAGTATCGGATAAAAAGTTAGAAGTTTTAAGTTGTAAGTTAAAAGAATTTAACGATTTTCTTTTTCGCACTAAGGTGTAAAAGTGTATTAACTTTTAACTCATAAAAATGGCCGATATTTTACCCTTTAAAAAAAAGAAACCTGCAGAAAAGCATAAAGGTCATACTTTGTGTAAGCGCGGGTTTCACAAATGGGAAGTGGTTAACGAGCAACAGTTTGATGTCAAGCAAGGTAAACTGGTGACGATTTATCAGTGCAAACGTTGTGGGAAACAAAAGAACACATCTATTTAAAATAGATCTGTTCTTTTGTTACATTGTTCTGGCTCTTTTATACGCGCTTACAGATTAACGCACTGTATTGATATTGCCATCATCAAGGCTATAAATATTGAGCTTATGCTGTTTTAATAACACCAGCAGGGCCCGAGTTCACCATGCGTATCAGTTCTGCTTGTCTCGATACTCCCGATTTATTAAATGTAGAGCGCAACTGACTTCTCAGCGTGTTCTTACTCAATGAAAATTTTTCTGCGATTTCATCGAGTGTGAGTCCCTGGCATAGATGTGAGGTGAGGCGTGCTTCGGCTGGGGTGAAATTGTATAAATCAGTTAATATCTCAGTGGAGAATGATTTTTGCTGTTGATTTGTGCTTAGTAGTAACAGAACATTTTCATCGTTTTGTGTATCAATATTGGTCATTTCCGGGTTTACAGGGCTGATCAATATAGAAATTGTTGATTGATTGGCTGGGTTTGTGCAGCACATGGAGCTTCCTTGCGATAATGAATTATCTGTATCTCTGTGTATGGCGGTATGAATTAAGTGTTTAAATTTGTCGTTGTCCACTTTCGAAAGAATGGTAATCTGATTGTTTCTGATATAAATACCAGGTTGTTGGTTTATTAAATGTTCAGCCTGAGAATTAATAAATAAAATTTTCGCATTTTTGTCTACGAGTATTAGTGGGCTGTGGATCTGATTTAAAGCGTCCCTTAATAATCGGTGTTCGAAAGCGGTATTATGGGTTTTTTCATTGACGAGCAGGGCTTTTTGAATGTGTGGTGTTAGTTGTACCAGAGTTTCATGGAATATACTTTCAAAGCCGTTTTTGTTTCGTGATCGGTTCAAGGCAAGGTAGCTAGTTATATTCTCTTTAATGTGAATCTTTCCGCCAAGCCCATAGTGTGTTCCTTGAGGCTTAACAAAGTCTCTGTGAAATTCCATTTTTTCATATTCTTTATCTGTTATGTGGTGATGGGTACAGTCAATGACAGTGTCTTTGACTTTTAGAATGTCATTGAGCCAGGGGTCTTTATGAATATAGTAATCGCTGTAGGCTTTAGTCCAGTGACTGTCTTTGTTATGACTGTAACTTAGCTGGATATGGTTTGACTTCATGTTGATTATGCGCATGTATGCCTGTTCAGCCTTGAGTGTATGCGATAGTGTTTCAAGCACGCTTGCCCAATATGCAGGGTCCAGGGCAGCATCATAAATAAGGGTGATTAATTTCTGTATCTGCTCAAAAGATACGGTTGAGCTAGTATGTGTTTTCACTATAGACAAATCCTTGTGTTGTGATCTGTTTTAGTACGTCATGCCATTTTTCAAATAAAAAATAATGTCCACTGTTATCGAGAAAATGTGTCGATGTGCTGTTAAGTTTATTTGCCAGATATTCCGCGACGGCAAAGCCAACATTTCTGTCATCATAGCCATGCCAGATATCAATGTGTGGCTGGATAGCTTCTAGTGAAAACTGCCAGGATTGTGCCAGGCAACGTAGATCATTGACGATGCCGTTAACACCATTATTGATAGCGAGTGTTAGATTATCCAGGTAATGATCGTGAAATGCTTTTTGATTAAGTATTGCCTTATCTGTTGTCGGCAGTGGTGTCTGTAGAATATTAAATAAGGCTTCAGGTGATGCAGCCAGTTGTGACACTTGTTCTGTAGCAGTTTGGTAGTCAGTGGCTGATAATTCATAGAGTGGTTTGAAATCATAATTAATGTTGGTTTGCATGACATCCGTTTCAAACGGCGCTGTGCTACCAACCAGAGTAATATGTTTTATTCGATCGGGGATTTCATGGGCGCAAGCGAGGGCGTATGGACCTCCAGCAGAAAAGCCGAGTATAGAAAACTCGTGTAGTTTAAGCTTATCAGCAAGCTGAATGAGGGCCTTAGGCCAATCGAGTAGGTTAAAATTGTCATGTGGCGTTGAATGACCATAACCTGGCCGCTCAGGGGCAATGAGACGTATACCGAGATCATGTGCTGCTTTATCAGCAGAATAGGCTTCTAGTCGTGAACCCGGTGTACCATGAAAATAAAAAACGGGTTCACCATCGGCTGCGCCATATTCATTCCATGCTATATCATAGGTAGTGCACATCGATAGTTTTTCCTTATATATCCATTATTATTGTTTTTTGTATTTCATCCAAATGGATGAAGAATCAGATGCTTTCCATTTATACCCTCCTTGTATCAGCATTAAATAATATAGCCAGAATTGTGTCTATCACCCAAATGTGTGAACTGTGCACGTGTGCTCTATGTATGATCGACACCCTGATTTGTCTTAATTTCTGGGTGCATATTGCTGGTATTTGGTGATGTCCGTTCGAGTATGGGGGCATTCTGCTTTAGGTTTTGGAAAACTATTGTTTCAATTTAGGAGAAGGCATGTTGTATCAACGATTGCTTAGATATTCATTAATAAGTGCAGCCGTAGCTGCATCGATTGGTTTGAGCGCCTGTGGCGGTGGCGGAGGTGGTACTACTAATGTTGTACCCACTGCATTGACAGGTACTGCTGCAGCGGGTGCCCCCATCATTGGTCAGGTGACCGTTAAAGGTTCACTGGGTGTCTCAAAGTCAGCTCTGATTGAAGCCGATGGTAGTTATACAGTTGATGTAACAGGATTAACTGCACCGTATCGTTTACGTGCTGAAGGAACTGTAGGTGGTCGTACCTACAAATTGCATTCCTATGCAGAGGAATCTGATGTGGGTGGTAATGTAAACATAACTCCATTCACCGATTTAATTGTGGCCAATGCCGCACAGCAGATTGCCGAGAGTTATTTTGATTCAGCGACACCTGCAGATCTGGACCCAGTGGAAGTGGACGCCCAGGAAGAAGCGCTTCAGGCCAAACTGCAAAATGTCTTCGATGCCCTGGGGGTGAGTACAGCAATTGACCTATTGAATTCTACATTTAGCGCCGACCACTCGGGTCTGGATGCCGCACTGGATATTGTCAGTGTTGAAGTAGATCCGGTTACTTACATAGCAACCATTACCAATCTGGTAGAAAACACGACTATCACGGACAGTGTGGTAGATACAACAGATAATGCGGATACATTGACAGTGACTGATGCGACAGCACTAACGGGTGCCGTCACCGATACGCAGGCCATTGCGGCTATTTTCGAGGGAATTCAGGCGGCCTATGCTTCCGGTCTACCTACGCAAGCGTCCATTCAGGATTACTTCTCAGCCGACTTTTATAGTGAGGATACGCCAATAGCACCATGGCTCACTGATATTACGACTGATCCAGGAATGATAGGTACAGGATTCAGTGGCATTTCAGTGTCGAACCTTGATTCTGTAGCGGGTACTGCCACCGTTACCTTTAACTTTAGTAGCAATGGTGTGATGGAATTAGAACCGATTACCTGGTATGCGGCTAAAGATGCAACATTAGGATGGCAGCTCAGGGGTGATCAGCGCATCGTTGAGACTCAATTCAGTTATCACTGTAATGATGGTGATGGTGATGGTGGTTTCGCGGGTGCTTGTGGTATCAACACCCGGTTCTGGGATAATGATTTTAGCAACAATGGAACCGGTGATGTAGCGATTGCCTCTGGTACTGTGAGCATCATCGATGGTAGCGATGGCACGACCGTGAAGGCTGTTGTTTACCTGGGTACACCTGCGATGAGTTCAGCGGGTGACGTGCAGGTATATGATGAAGCCGGTCAAATGTATACCTGGGACTGGAAAGGTTTCGGCACAGCACTGGGTGAAATTGATCCCAGTATTTTTGCTGTAGGCGATATTATTGAATATGCCGCCTATACTGAGGCACTGGATATCAGTAGTCCCTCTGCACCAGCGATAGCTGTAGGTGCAACACCTGTTGCAACCTATACTGATAATCTGTTGTTTGCCCCGGCAACGACTGGCAAATACCCAACTGCGACGGCTGCAACTGTGACCGCTATGACCAATTTCACCTTGGGTAATGATCTGACTGTGGGTTGGACACTGGCTTCGGGTACCCGTATCGGTGAAATTCTGGTTGAAATCAGTGACTCAGCTGGCAACCGAATTGAAATATGGGATTGGTTATTTGGTTCTACGGCTACCAGTAAAACCTATGCCTCGACTGCTTTAGATTCTGCTGCAGCAACAGCTGCCGGGCTGCTGTCGACGGATGCTACGTATAATCTCAAGGTGAGAATTTATGCAGTCGATGAGTTAACCGGTCAGTATCATTCCAAAGATTATGATACAGCCATACCGGGTCCAGGTGCGGGTGGCGTTGTAACACCAGGACTTACCTGCGGTTATGAATCAGGCTGGGATGATCTGGCAGATGGTGGCCTGGGCGCGCCGATTACACCGAATAGCTTTGCTGATTATGAAACGGTGTTAGCGGATTGTGGTACTGCAGCTCCATTTACGGCTGCAGATATTGCGGGTAGCGCTTTTGTCGAAGGCGGATTAGAAACTATTACCTTTAATGATACTGCAGCGGTAGGCACATTCGCTGATCCAGAGACTGGCGTATATGATGATGGGGCAGGTTTTGTCCTTGATTTTGAATGGTACGTAGAAGACGCCACCTGTTCAGGTTGTACTCATAGTTATGTGGTTGTTTATTCTGATTCTACACTGGACGCTGACTTGCCTTCTGGCTTCTGGTTGAGGGAAACCAGTGCTGTGATTGGTGTGACTGGTACGCCAGGTGTTGCAGGTAGTAATTATTCTTTTGCTAAATATTCAGAACAATCTAACTACAGTGATGCGGATCGTGCGACTGGAACTGATGGTGAAATCTGGTTCTCACTAGATAATGTATTACAGTAAGTCTTACTCGAGCAAAACTGAAAAGCCGCCCTTTGGGGCGGCTTTTTTGTTTGTCATAAAACAACATAATTGAATACAGTTAATTGATTGTCTTGTTTTTAATCAAGCAATCACGCATCTCTGATGCAGTAGTTTTTTAGACTAGCTCACAGTGATCCGGCGTGGCTGTGCCGCTTCCTGTTTTGGAATCGTAACCGTTAATACACCGTGCTTACTGGTGGCTTCTATGCCATCGGCATTGACACCTTCGGGCATGGTGAAACGACGATAAAACACACCGTGTTCGCGTTCGATGCGTTTATAGCCTTCACGCTCAGTTTTCTTTTCGCTTTCGCGTTCACCTTTAATGGTTAAAATGCCATTTTCCATGTGTACTTCAATGTCGTTTGGGTCGACACCAGGGATATCAGCAATTAACACAAACTGGTTGTCTTCTTCTTTTATGTCGACAGAAGGTGTCCAGTCGCTAGTCACAACGTCACCGTTGTCATCAGCTTTGGATGGGTAGCCCTGTTGTCGGTTCATTTCATGTTGCAACTGTTCAAACAGGCTCCAGGGGTTATGACGAATTAGGCTCATGTTATTGATCTCCAATAGGTACTAAGTTGTTGGCTTAATCAATACATGTGGATATTTTTCTGGATTTCAAGCATCACGCACAATGCTGCGGGTAAGCATTGCGTGCGATGCCGTCACGGTTTGAACTTAGTTGCTGGCTTGTGGGCGTTGAGCCAGAGTTGTGGTGGTTAAAAAACTTTGGCGCTGACGAATGCCGGTGATGGTGATGTTGTCACCGGGGCGGCCATTAGCTATCAGGTTGAGTACATCACGGGTGTCTCTGATCATGGTCTGGTTGATTTGTGTGATGATGTCGCCAACTACCAGACCGGCTTTATCTGCTGGGCCATTGTTAAATACATCAGTGATTAAAACACCGTTAATTTGAGGTAAGCCCATGCGTTGTAATAACTGAGGATTGAGGTCGGTGCCTTCAACACCCAGCCAGCCACGAATGACGCCGCCGTGTTCGATAATCTGTTTTACAACATCCAGAGCCATGTCGACTGGAATAGCAAAGCCGATACCTTGATAGCTGCCAGAGTCAGAGAAAATGGCAGCGTTGATGCCAACGATTTCACCATGGGCATTGACCAGTGCGCCACCGGAATTGCCGGGGTTGATGGCGGCATCCGTCTGGATGAAGTTTTCATAGGTATTAAGACCCACGCGATCGCGGCCAGTCGCACTGATAATGCCCTGTGTTACTGTCTGGCCAATACCAAAAGGATTGCCAATGGCAAGAACGACATCACCCACCTGTACCTGATTACTGTCGGCAATGCTGATCAGTGGTAATTGTTCAAGGTCGATGGTGATAACCGCTAAATCAGTGTCAGGGTCTGAACCCAGGACCTTGGCCTGGGTCTGGCGGCCATCATTGAGTGTAACCAGGATGGCTTCAGTATTGGCTATGACATGATAATTAGTGAGGATATGACCATGATCACTGATAATGACACCAGACCCCTGGTTTCTTCTGGGTTTGTTTGATGGCTCGGGTGTGACGGTCAGTGGTGGTGTGAGTGCGGGCGTTTCCACTTGTTGTCGTAGAGCCTGTATGCTGACCACGGTTGATGCAGCTTTGGTGACGGCTTCAGCATAGGAGACAGGCCCCATCTGTTTGTTAGCCTGATCAAGGCCGTTATGGGTATCGGAAGGCCAGGTGATGAGGATGATTCCGCCAACTATTAGGCCAATCAGCGTCCAGCGAATCAGAAAGTGTGTAGAATGCAGTGTCTGTAACATAGATCCTATTATATCTTAAAGGTGAAGATGATGGCCCAGCTAGGGGAGATTGTTGCTTATTGTAATGCATTGCTCAAAATCGAGGAGTTCAGGGATTATTGTCCAAATGGTCTCCAGCTGGAAGGTAAAAATGATGTTAACAAAATTGTCGCTGGAGTTACTGCGTCCCAGGCCTTGCTAGATGCGGCCATTGAACAAGGGGCTGATGCCGTGCTGGTGCATCACGGTTATTTCTGGAAAGGCGAAGATGCCTCGATTGTCGGTATTAAGAAAAAACGGATTCAACGTTTGCTGGCACACGATGTGAGTCTGCTGGCCTACCATTTGCCGCTCGATGCCCATGAGCAGTATGGCAACAATATTGAACTGGCGCGAAAACTGGGTATTGCTGTTGATTCAGTGGTCAGCCAGGGGCCAGCAAGTGGGCTGCTCTGGTATGGGCACCTGGAGACTAGTCTTGCTGCCGAGCAATTGGTACAGCATATTGAAACCGTTTTGCAGCGACAGCCCCTGTATTTACCTTCAGCCAGTCAGCGTCCCATTCATCGCGTTGGCTGGTGTAGTGGTGGGGCTCAGGGTTATATCGAAGAAGCGGCGAAACTGGGGCTTGATGCATATATCAGTGGAGAAGTGTCTGAACAGACATTTCATTTGGCAAAGGAACTGGATATTCATTATTTTGCCGCAGGCCACCATGCCACTGAGCGTTATGGTGTGCAGGCTCTGGGCGCGCATCTGGCACAATGTTTTGATCTGGATTATGTCTTTATTGATGTCGATAACCCGGTGTGATCGCCGTGCCTAGCATTCGTTTTCTTTATTAAGTCATTGAAATGCCTGGATAAAATTAAATAAGCCTTGGCTAAAATAGGTGATTCAGGTATGATTATGCGCGGTTTTTTCCCGGCCTGGTGCAGATGGGTTTGTGCAAGGGTCAATGTATTAAGGTTGAAGCCAAGAATTCCATGCTCCCGGATGAAGTCAGTTGATTTGGCGGATGTGTCGGGGGCAATTTTTTTTAATTTTTCAGACTTAGTCTTAGAGAGGTACTCATGGCTACAGAAGGCGTAGATAATGGCAAACGCCGTTTTCTGACAGCTAGTGCGTCTGTGGTAGGTGCTGTAGGAGCTGGCTTTGTTGCCGTTCCCTTCATTGCATCCTGGTCACCTAGTGAACGTGCTAAAACTGCCGGTGCTCCCGTTGAAATCGATATCAGCAAGTTACAGGAAGGCCAGAAGGTAACTGTTGAATGGCGTGGTAAGCCTGTGTGGATTGTCAAACGTTCGCAGAAAACTCTGGCGGATATGGCAACTCTGGATGGTGAATTACGTGATCCGACTTCAGAAGTGGGCCAGCAGCCTGCTTATGCACAAAATCCTGCGCGTTCAATCAAGCCAGAGATTGCAGTGCTGATCGGTATCTGTACACATCTGGGATGTTCGCCAACTTATCGTCCTGAGCTGGCCCCTGCTGATCTGGGTGCTGACTGGAAAGGTGGTTTCTTCTGTCCATGTCACGGTTCAAAATTTGACCTGGCAGGACGCGTCTATCAGGGCGTTCCAGCACCATCTAATCTGGTTGTACCTCCTCATTATTACAAGAGTGACCGCACTATTCTGGTGGGTGAAGATGGAGGAGCTGCATAATGCAAAAACTTCTAGCATGGGTTGATGATCGCTTCCCACTGACCAAGATGTGGAATGAGCATCTGGCTGAATACTACGCGCCAAAGAACTTTAACTTTTGGTATTTCTTTGGATCACTGGCACTGCTGGTTCTGGTTATCCAGATCGTTTCAGGTATTTTCCTGACTATGCATTATAAGCCTGATGGTGCATTGGCGTTTGCCTCTGTTGAATACATCATGCGTGATGTACCCTACGGTTGGTTGATTCGTTATATACATTCTACGGGTGCAACGGCCTTCTTCGTGGTGGTCTATCTGCATATGTTCCGTGGCCTGATGTACGGTTCGTTCAAGAAACCTCGTGAACTGGTCTGGCTGTTCGGTATGTTTATTTATCTGGCGTTGATGGCTGAAGCCTTTATGGGTTATCTGCTGCCATGGGGTCAGATGTCATACTGGGGTGCACAGGTTATTATTTCACTGTTCGGTGCCTTACCGATTATTGGTGATCCGTTGACACTGTGGATTCGTGGTGACTATGTTATTTCTGATGCCACTCTTAATCGTTTCTTTGCATTGCATGTAATCGCACTGCCACTGGTTCTGATTGGTCTGGTTGTTGCCCATATTATTGCGCTGCATGAAGTGGGTTCAAACAACCCAGAAGGAATCGAAATCAAGAAGAACAAAGATGCGAACGGTATTCCGCTGGACGGCATTCCATTCCATCCTTATTACTCTGTGAAAGATATTCTGGGTGTTATTGTATTCCTGATTTTCTTCAGTGTGGTTCTGTTCTTTATGCCTGAAGGTGGCGGTTATCTGCTTGAGCATGCTAACTTTATTCCATCTGATCCTTTGAAGACACCTGAGCATATTGCGCCGGTATGGTACTTCACACCGTTCTATGCAATTTTGCGTGCAGTTCCAGATAAACTGATGGGTGTTATCGCGATGGGTGCGGCTATTGTTGTGCTGTTCCTGCTGCCATGGATTGATCAGTGTAAAGTGAAATCGATTCGCTATCGTGGCACCAGTTTTAAACTGTTGCTGGTGGCATTTGTTATTTCATTCCTGTTCCTGGGCTGGTTGGGCATGATGCCTGCGACACCAACACTGACGCTGATGTCTCAGTTCTTCAGTATTGTTTATTTTGGTTTCTTCATTGCGTTGTATTTCACATCGAAGAATGAAAAAACCAAGCCTGTACCGGAGAGGATTTCGAAATGAAGAAATTGCTAACTGTATTTT
>JBFFSQ010000009.1:0-31462 GCA_041572275.1 Gammaproteobacteria bacterium | reverse complement strand
TTCAATGCTATAAGTTCTCGAATCAGGGCACTGCATTCATCCTATAAAAACAGTCCGAATGAAGTCCTTGCCAGCCAAATTAAAAATCTAAGAAAACGTGTCTACATCATCCGCAACATGCAAGGTCTGGGGGTAGCCAGTTTATTTCTCTGTGTCGTGTGCATGTTCGCACTATTCGCCGGTAAGCTTTTTCTTGGCCAGGCCATTTTTGGCGCCAGCCTCCTGCTCATGCTTGGCTCTCTAGGCTATTCATTACAGGAAATCTTTATCTCCGTGCACGCACTGAATCTTGAGCTCGGTGAAATACAGAAAAAATAATCGCCTTGTCTGTCACTGGTGTGCTTTGTGCGTACACGACCTCTAATAAAGCACGTTAACAATAACTCAATAAGGCCTGTCACATGGGAATGCTAATCAAGGGCAAGCTGGTGGATAACTGGCTTGAAAAAGAAATCGATGACGGTGACTTTAAGCGCATGGCATCGACGTTCCGTCACTGGGTCACTGCCGATGGCAGCGCCGGACCCACCGGTGATGCCGGATTCAAGGCAGAAGCGGGACGCTACCACCTGTATATTTCTCACGCCTGCCCATGGGCACACCGCACGGTGATATTTCGAAAACTCAAAAAACTTGAACAGATCATTGGTCTCTCAGTAGTGGCGCCGGACATGCTTGAGCAAGGCTGGACGTTCGACTCAAACAACCCGGCCTTTATTGATCAGCTTTATGGCCACGACTACGTGTACCAGTTATATTTACGAGCCGATCCAGAATTCACCGGCCAAATCACTGTTCCGATATTATGGGACAGAAAAAACAACACCATCGTTAATAATGAGTCATCTGAAATCATTCGCATGCTCAACTCTGCATTCAATGATCTGACTCCGATCAACACAGACTATTACCCTAAAGTATTAAGAAATGAGATTGATGCCATTAACGCCCTGGTTTATGAAAATATTAACAACGGTGTCTACCGTTGTGGTTTTGCCACCTCACAACTCGCTTACGATGCATCCTTTCAACGCTTATTTAATGCACTGGATGAAGTTGAAATGCGCTTATCCCAACAGCGTTATTTAACCGGGCCTACTTTAACTGAAGCCGACTGGCGTCTGTTCACGACACTGATTCGGTTTGATGCCGTCTATGTCGGCCATTTCAAATGCAATCTTAAACGCATTGCCGACTACCCCAACCTGTCAAATTATTTACGAGAGCTCTATCAGATTGAAGGCATTGCCGAGACAGTAGACCTGGATTACATCAAGCGTCATTATTATTTCAGTCACACCTCAATCAATCCCACTCAAATCATACCAAAAGGGCCTGAACTTGATTTTAATTTACCCCATGATCGCAACAGGTTTTCGACGATCTAGTTCGGCTATACTTCTGACACAGCAACAAGACAGGATAACCAAATGAAACTCTATGAAAAAGGCGAACCCCATGTAATCGATGCAGATGCCGGCGACAGCCTCTACCTCTGCCAGTGCGGCCAGACCCAAAACCCGCCCTATTGCGATGGCTCACATAAAGGCTCAAATAAGAGTCCATATGAGTTCAAATCAAATGAAAAACAACAGTTGTATGTCTGTGGCTGTGGCAAATCTGGCAATCTGCCTTTTTGTGATGGATCGCATAACAACTGATCGAGCTTGATCTAATTATTGGACATGACTTATTGCCGCAATAACCAGTCCACAGCCTGATTAAAGTCATCCGCCACATACGTGGCGGGTTGACTAATCTGATTCTCATCCCCAGGCTGGTATTTACCGGTTTTCACTAAACAGGCCCGTAACCCCGCCTTCAAAGCCCCCTCCACATCTGCATATACATCATCGCCAATCATGACTACTTCACTGGCCCGGCAGCCCAGCTGCTTTACCCCCTGAAGGAAAAAGTCAGCTGCTGGCTTACCAGTTATTCGTGCCTGCCGTCCACTGGCATACTCCAGCGCTCGGATAAAGGGCCCCTGATCCAGACTCAGACCTGCTGTTTCCCTGAAATAACGGTTATCTCCCATTGCAATCAATTCGACTGCCTGATCCTGCATGAGAATTCTAAATGCCGTATTCAGATTCTGATAATTGAATTTGTCAGCAGCATCTCCCAGCACTACACAATTCGGCTGCTGAGTGTCCAGATGCTGGTATTCTGATTCCAGCTCAGGATGAATGAGCAAATGCGGACGTAATTGTTGCTCTGCCAAATACGACAATGTCGCAGTTGATGCCGTGAAAATATCCTGGCATCGAATATTAAAGCCCATGCGTACAAGGCCAGCATGAATAGCCTGGCGACTACGGCGAGTCGTATTGGTCAAAAAAAGAATGGGTAAATCTGATGCTACTAATCGTGCCAGAGACTCGACAGCTCCTGGCACGGGAGACTGACCAACATAGAGAACACCGGATAGATCCAGAAGAACACCTTTGATCATCATTGACTCATCGCCTTTGCATCTTAACCAGAGGATAAGTGCTGATCATGATTAGTTCAAGCCAACTGAATTTGCTTCATTCCTGGATGAAAAGCTATCGGCGAGTTTTAGGTCTGAAATAATCTGTGTTGGTATAAAACTCAGGATCAGCATTGTCACTGTACCAGCTAGGCACACCAAGAACCGGAAAGGGTGTCAGCTGGCGACTACTGGCTACCTTACCCTGCACCCAAAGTTGGGCGACATATTGATCGAGTGCTGAAAACCCCTCGTTCAACAGGGTTTCCGAATGCACCAGTAAAGCATGTGCGGTCATTCCGATATAGGGTTTAAGTGCTTTTTCGTACATGGCATGACCAAATACCAGACAACGAATATGCTTATCAAAAGCCGGGCGATTATGGATGAACAAATTCTGCCAATCATGCTCCTCGATCATCTGCAACAAATCCTGACGATCACTTACCACAATCATTCCACACTCATCAAACAGGGTAATTGCATTTTCCAGTGGACTGCGATTTGTTTTTTGCTGCCGTTGAATGGCAGATTCGTAATGCAGCCTGTTCAAGGCGGACTTGGTATTAGGAAACCGTAGCCATACCAAAGCATTAAAAAAGTCATGCCAGTTTTGTAGCCGTGTTTGCAATTCACCTTTCAGAAATATACGCGGCTCATAATGATCTTCAAATGTCTCAGGCTTACCTGCTTGAGGGACGGGCATCACAGGTCCGCCCTGCACAATAAATTGTTGCTGATAATCGTTTAGCTCTGGCCAATCAACCCGCTCAACAAATGGCTTTGCAACCTGTTGTAAAGTTTGAAATAAAGGTGACAGCTCCAGGAACTCCGGATTCCAGCTATCAACGGTTGTTTTAGCCATTAAACGAACAACTCTCAATCAGTAACCGATTAAACATTTTCAATGACGTGGATGTGGCTGCAACTGTTAGCCCTTAAATGCCTGACCTGAGTTCAGGTAATCCATTTCATCTGGGGAGCTTTCACGGCCCAGAATAGCATTACGATGCGGAAAACGACCATAGCGCTGAATCAGTTGACGATGATGTTCAGCAAATTTCACATTCTCGGTCAATCCTGCAGCCTGAAATAATTGCACCGACTGGTTCTGATCGTCAAGGTTTTCACTATGCATCAATGGCATATACATAAAAGCCAACTGATGCTTGTCAATTTCCTTATCGTAACCCTGATTAATTGCGTGTTTTGTAATTTCTATGGCCATCGCTTCAGAACTAAAACTCCTAACCTGGCCACGAAACATATTCAGGGGGAATTGATCCAGAATAATAATCAGTGCAAGACAGCCTTGTGCTGAGTTTTGCCAGTCCGTGTATTCACCAACCATCACCGCATTCCAAAGCGACTCATAGCGATCACGAACTTCGTCATCGATAACCGGTGTTGAATTAAACCAGTAAGGCTGCATACGCTCCGAGTACCAGTATTCCAGAATATCTTCATATTTGATATACATGGTTAAATTTCCGGTATTTACTTATTACTCATAAGCTACAGAAAGACTCTGTTCAGATTTCAACCAGTCCAATGCCACATCTTTATTATTGAAAACTTTTAGATTCCATGAACACTCTCGCGGCATATTACTCAATGACTCTGTAGTCATTTCGGTCACGCGGTTATAAGCGACCACTGCCATGGCATGGATTTGTGGCAGACTTGCCAGCTTCAATTGCGCACTAAATGTATAGGTATAGGCATTGATTTTATTTATCAACAATGAAAACGGTGACTGCAGGTGGGTGAGCAAAAAAGCGTGGTACTGATCCACAATTGCATCATCCATTTCAATACCCTCATGAATAATCACTTCTGCAATATCATCCTGCAAAATTATTATTTCACCGAAATCGAGTGTATAGTGACTCACAGCTTGTCCATCATGAGATTATTATTTTTCAAGTATAGTATTTGAAACTATCTACTGCTTTCTTTTTTGACGAAAGAAGTTCTGTAATTGCATCTTTGCCTGATCAGCCAACAAGCCACCATCCACTTCTACTCGATGATTATGCTTACCTGATTGTAGCAAGCCAAAAGCACTGCCTGCCGCTCCTGTTTTTGGATCGAACGCTCCATATACCAGGCGTTTAACCCGAGCGTGAATAATTGCACCCACACACATACAACAGGGCTCCAGGGAGACATACAGGGTAGTATTGATTAAACGATAATTATCAAGAGCAATTCCAGCTTTTCGAATAGCGATAATTTCTGCATGGGCCGAAGGATCATGACTCTGAACGGGCTGATTCCATCCTTCAGAAATCAGCTCATCATCTTTAACGATAACAGCACCTACAGGCACTTCACCTTCAGCTTCTGCGCGTGCCGCTAGCTCTAGTGCTCGCTGCATCCAGTATTCGTCTGTATGAGCCATCTTAAATGGTTATTGAGCGAAAATCATTCCCACTCGATCGTACCCGGTGGCTTACCAGTAATATCGTAAACCACGCGTGAAATACCCGTGACTTCGTTGACGATACGACGACAAACATGATCAAGAAAATCATACGGAAGATGCGCCCAGCGCGCAGTCATAAAGTCGATAGTCTCAACAGCACGCAGCGACACCACATATTGATAACGACGACCATCGCCTGTGACACCAACGGATTTTACTGGTAAGAATACAGTGAACGCCTGTGACACCTTGTCATACAGATCATTTTTATAAAGTTCCTCAATGAAGATATGATCTGCCAAGCGCAACAGGTCAGCATACTCTTTTTTAACTTCTCCCAGAATACGCACACCCAGTCCAGGACCAGGAAATGGATGACGATAAACCATGTCGTAAGGCAAGCCCAATTCTACACCGAGCTTACGAACTTCATCTTTAAACAACTCTCGCAGTGGCTCACAGAGTTTCAACCTCATATAATCAGGTAATCCGCCCACATTATGATGCGATTTAATCAGATGGGCTTTGCCTGTTTTTGCACCAGCAGACTCAATAACGTCCGGATAAATCGTACCCTGCGCCAGCCACTTGGCGCTGCTAAGTTTGTTGGCTTCTTCTTCAAATATATCAACAAACATGTTACCAATAATTTTACGCTTGGCTTCAGGGTCATCCTGCCCTTGCAGTGCATTCAGGAAACGTTGCTCGGCATCAACTCGGATCACTTTTACACCCATGTGTTCCGCAAATGTTGCCATCACCTGATCGCCTTCCCGGTAACGCAGTAAACCATTATCAACAAACACACAGGTCAATTTATCACCGATAGCCTTGTGCAACAGTGCCGCGACCACCGATGAATCGACACCACCCGACAAACCCAGTAACACCTCATCATCGCCAACCAGCTGACGAATGGACTTGATGGAGTCTTCAATAATATTGTCTGCTGTCCACAAGTTGCCACAGCCACAGATTTCATGAACAAATCGCTCAATGATTCTCTGACCCTGGCGGGTATGAGTCACCTCAGGATGAAACTGCACGCCATAGAAATCTTTTTCTTCATTGGCCATACCGGCAATGGGCGCAGAATCAGTCGACGCCATCAATTTGAATCCTGCAGGCATGTCAACAACACGGTCACCATGGGACATCCAGACATCCAACAAACCATAGCCATCTTCAGTGGTGTGGTCTTCGATATCCTTAAGCAGTTTAGTATGACCTCGAGCACGTACCTGGGCGTAGCCGTATTCATGATGATCAGCATTTTCCACCTTACCACCCAGCTGTGCGGTCATGGTTTGCATGCCATAACAGATCCCCAACACCGGCACACCCATTTCGAACACCAACATGGGTGCCACAGGTGATTCAGACTCTGTCACCGTTTCCGGCCCTCCAGAGAGGATGATTCCGCTGGGTTTGAAAGCCTTGATCTCGTCGACATCCATATCCCAGCCATACAGTTCACAATAAACACCGGCCTCACGAATGCGCCGTGCAATCAATTGCGTGTACTGGGAACCAAAATCCAGAATCAGGATACGATCAGCATGAATATTTTGAGCAGTCATAGGTTTACTCGTTGTGTAATAAGAAAAGCACAGAGCGGCAAGAGTGTTTCAGGACATCGAATCTCGCTAGGCTCTGTGCTTTTTGCTTTAGCTTTTTTAGGTACGGTAGTTGGGTGCTTCTTTGGTAATGGTCACATCATGAACGTGTGACTCCTGCATACCTGCGCCTGAAATCCGCACAAACTCTGGTTTGGTCCGCATCTCATCAAGATCAGCACAACCCACATAACCCATACTGGAACGAATGCCCCCCAGCAACTGGTGAATAATCGCCGTCAACGGACCTTTATAGGGTACACGTCCCTCGATACCTTCTGGGACCAGTTTTTCTGCACCGGCATCCTTATCCTGAAAATAGCGATCGCTGGAGCCTTTTTCCATGGCGCCAATTGACCCCATACCACGATAGGCCTTGTAGGAGCGCCCCTGGAACAACTCAACCTCACCCGGTGCTTCCTCAGTGCCTGCAAACAGACCACCAATCATGGCACAGTACGCACCTGCTGCCAGCGCTTTTGCGACATCACCTGAGTAACGCACACCACCATCAGCAATTAAGGGTACACCGGTACCTTCCAGCTCCTTGGCCACATTCGACACAGCTGAAATCTGCGGTACACCAACACCAGCAACGATTCGAGTTGTACAGATAGATCCAGGCCCAATTCCGACTTTAACGGCATCAGCACCTGCATTAACCAGATCACGAGCCGCTGCCGCCGTGGCAATGTTGCCACCGATCACCTGGACCTGAGGATAGGTTTTCTTCACCCAGGCAACTCGATCCAGTACACCCTGTGAATGGCCGTGAGCTGTATCCACTACTATCACATCAACACCCGCTTCAACCAGTGCTGTTACGCGATCTTCGGTATCAGCCCCCGTACCAACTGCAGCACCAACCCGTAACCGCCCATGCTCATCTTTACAGGCATTGGGAAAATCATCAGACTTCTGAATATCTTTTACCGTAATCATGCCACGCAATTCGAACTGGTCATTCACGACCAGAACTTTTTCGATGCGATGTTTGTGCAGCAGCCCCAACACTTCTTCCCTGTCAGCACCTTCTTTAACCGTTACCAATCGATCTTTAGGGGTCATGATTTCGGTAATCGGCTTATTCATCCCGGTTTCAAAGCGTAAATCACGAGACGTTACGATACCCACCAGATCTTTACCATCCACCACTGGGACACCGGAAATCCTGTTTTCCCGAGTTAACTGCAACACATCATTAACGGTTGTACTGGATGGAACCGTAATCGGTTCACTGATTACACCGGCTTCATATTTTTTAACTCTGGAAACCTGATGTGCCTGCTCGGCAATCGACATGTTTTTATGAATAATGCCTAAGCCGCCCTCCTGTGCCAGTGCTATAGCCAGTCTTGACTCTGTTACCGTGTCCATAGCCGCAGAGACCAGTGGAATATTCAAACGGATTTCACGTGTAAGTTGGGTACCTAATTGAACTGAATTAGGCAGGACCGTAGAGTGGGCTGGAATCAATAACACATCATCAAATGTGAGTGCTTCCTGGGTAATTCGCATGACGGCTCCTGTTTAGTCTGGTAAATCGTACAATTATATAAGATACACACCATATATGACAAGATCGTAAACCATGGATTTATAAGGAAAAGTTTGGACATGACATGAATGACTCCATCACCTTACGAATCACTTGCATCAAGACCTCAGTTCGCTACAATCAAATCCGCCAAAAAACATGACTTTTTGATGCACGATCGCAAGATCTAAAATTATTCAACATAAAAACAATAATAATTTTAACTTCAACCAAAAGGTCTTATATATGAACCACGCAAAAATCCTGATCACCAGCCTCTTTGCAGCCCTACTGATAGGAGGATGCAATGCAAACAGCACCAAAACCACGGCTACAGAATCTGAATATCAACAAGCTATTGCTGATGCCAAAACCTCACTAAAAAAAGCACATAATGCAGCCAATGAGTGGCGTGACACGGGGAAAATCATAAAAGAATCAGAAAAAGCCGCCCAATCCGGTGATTTCACAACCGCCACGCGTCTGGCCAACAAAGCCAGACAACAAGGTGAACTGGCACTGTTACAGGCCCATGAACAAATGAACGCTGCGCCTCGCTACTAAGCGTCCATTCTAACCCTGGCCAAACATCTGACCAGGGTCAGGTAACAAAAATATCAAACCGGGCTTATATAAGCCCGGTTTTTTATGTACAGGATGTACGGTATGTCGCGGGTGCAGGAATGCACAAGAGCGACGATTACAGGATGTACGGACAGAAAATTGCTCCTGCATTTTCTGCACTTCCACCCTCCTTGGTAGTCGTATGTCGCGAGCGCAGGGATGCGCAGGAGCGACGATATACAGGATATACGGTCGTCTTTTGCTCCTGCAAAAACGACATTCCCGCCATCCATGGTGGTCGTATGTCGCGGATGAACTGGGTAAGTCTTTTCAAATCAGGCCACACAAAGCCCTGGCCTCCCCTGCGATAAAAAACTATCATCCGTTCATGCTAGAACATGATCTACAACCAGAACGTACCATTTACAGTGTTTCTGAGCTCAACCTGAATGTCCGCAACCTGCTGGAATCTGAGTTCCCGCGGATTTGGGTAGAGGCTGAAGTATCCAATCTGGCAATGCCAGCCTCAGGTCATATTTATTTCAGCCTGAAGGATAGCCACGCTCAGGTCAGTTGCGCCATGTTCAAAAGCCGCAAGCAATTACTTAAATTCAAGCCTGAGAATGGCCAACAGGTTCTGGTCCGTGCCCGGGTGAGCCTGTATGAACCCCGCGGCAACTATCAGCTGATTATTGAGCACATGGAAGAAGCCGGAGATGGCGCTTTGCGCCGTGCTTTTGAGGAACTGAAATCCAGACTTGCCGCAGCCGGTCTGTTCGACGAAATACACAAACAAGCCTTACCGGAGCTTCCACAGCGCATTGGCGTGGTCACTTCAGCCACAGGTGCGGCCATTCGAGATGTTTTAAGCGTTCTACAGCGTCGTTTTCCCGCTATTCCGGTCTTGATATACCCAGTTCCCGTGCAGGGGGCTGGCGCAGCCACTGAAATTGCCAGAACCCTGCGCACAGCTTCTGCCCGAAAAGACTGTGACGTTTTGCTTCTGGTGCGTGGAGGTGGCTCACTGGAGGACTTATGGGCCTTTAATGAAGAAATCGTCGCCCACGCTATTGTTGACAGTGAAATCCCTATTGTCTGTGGTGTCGGTCATGAAATTGATATCACCATAGCTGATTTTGCCGCGGATGTCAGAGCACCAACCCCTTCAGCCGCCGCCGAACTCATCAGTCCGGACCAGGAAACCTATCTGCAAACGTTTAGCTGGTACCAAGAGCGCCTGCACCAGCTCCTGAGCAACAAAATTCGCCGCCTGGCTGAGCAGATTGACTGGTTACGTAAACGACTTCAGCAACAACATCCACTGAGCTATTTACAACAACAATCCCAACGCCTGGATGAACTGGAACAACGGGTCAACAAAGCCTGGCAACAACAGTTACGAAACAGTGAGAGTAATTTCAAACACCTACTCCATAGACTTCTATCCTCTTCTCCCACGCAACAAATCAACCGCGGACAACAGGAACATAGCCAGTTCATGCAACGACTGGAGCGCAGCCTGAAGCAACATATCATGCAAAAAAAACAGCATCTGGCCGCCGTTAGCCGTACTCTGCATGCCATCAGCCCACTAGAAACACTCAGCCGAGGCTATGCCATCGCCACCACAGAAAACGGCACAGCCATCACGAATTACCAACAAGTCCAGGTGGGTGATAAAGTTCAGGTCCAACTACATAAGGGTCAAATTTTCACCCGCGTAGAAAAAAGCCAGGGCACTAAAAACCTGACTCCAGATACTGAATAGTGCTTGCAGGCGATAACTCATTTCACCCAGGAACAAGGCAGGAGATTACGACTGTCCGCTATCAAGCCACATGATTAACACCGCATTATTCAAATAGCTACATACATCATTTCAGACACGAGTATGACAATTAAATTATCTAAAATATGGTAAAAAGTCCGTTTTTTGGTATTTATTTTACAGTTTTGCCATGTTCATATTGACAAATCAGACAGGGAATTAATAATACCCCGTTTACCATTATTTGTTGCTTATTAGTGCATTTCTTGGTATTTAATCGCGTCGCATGAGCAGAGTTTATTAATCGGAGATTTCGATGCCAGAGAATTCGGCACAAAAATTACACAGCTTTACCCCGTATAAAGAGAAAAAGGGTGAAGAATATATGAATGACAATCAACTTGCCCACTTCAGAAGCATTCTGGAAGGCTGGAAAAGTGAGTTGATGCAGGAAGTTGATCGTACAGTGGATCACATGAAAGATGATGCCGCTAACTTTCCTGATCCTGCTGACCGTGCTTCGCAGGAAGAGGAGTTCAGTCTGGAACTGCGCACACGTGACCGTGAACGCAAGTTAATCAAAAAAATTGATGAATCACTGGACCTCGTGGACAGCGGTGATTATGGCTACTGTGAAACCTGCGGTGTAGAAATAGGCATCCGCCGCCTGGAAGCCCGCCCCACAGCTACTCAATGCATCGATTGCAAGAGCCTTGATGAAATCAAGGAAAAACAGACTCGGGGTAAATAAGCCCTCAGCCGTATAAAGCCGGCTGTCTCCGGCTTTATACGCATGTCTATGTCTGTCACCACACCCACTTACCGTGGTCGGTTTGCCCCTTCACCCACAGGCCCGCTTCATTTCGGTTCTCTTATTGCTGCTGTAGCCAGCTACCTGGACGCCCATACCCATAATGGTGAATGGCTGGTGCGAATGGAAGATGTGGATGAACTGCGCAATGTACCAGGTGCTGCTGACGATATCTTATTGACCCTGGAAGCCCACGGTTTTGAATGGTATGGCAGTGTCATTTATCAGACTCAGAGAAAACAAGCCTATACCGATGCCCTCCAGCAACTACTTGATCAGGGCTTGGTGTACCGTTGTGTTTGTAGTCGACGAGATTTAAGAGAACAGGCCGAACATGGCCCCCTTGGCCTGATTTATCCAGGCACCTGCCAGAACCAGGCACATGCTGAAGAACATGAACATGCTCTGCGTATTCGCACACGTAACCAGCATATCGAATTTGAAGATGCCATCATGGGTCTCTACGGCCACAATCCACACCGTGACCTGGGGGATTTCATTATCCGCCGACGGGATGGCCTGTTTGCCTACCAACTCGCAGTGGTCGTTGATGATGCCTGGCAAGGTATAACCGATATCGTGCGGGGTTACGACCTGCTGAACTCCACCCCTCGGCAGATTTACCTGCAACAGTGCCTGCACTACCCCAGTACTCGCTACGCCCACCTCCCCATCGCCGTCAATGCGCAGGGTGACAAACTCAGTAAACAGACCCATGCACCTGCCATTGATCGCAAACAGCCGGTAGCTAACCTGGTTAAAGTCATGGATTTTCTAAACCAGCAACCACCCTCTGATCTTGAACAGGTCTCGCTCAACGAGTTCTGGCAATGGGCTCGAACAAACTGGGATCTGAAAAAGATCCCTCGACAGAGCCAGATTTTCCACAAAACCTGAAACACCAATAATAAAGTTCAGATTCATCAATAAAAGGCGCTAGCTTTGTTGATTCACTCACCGCCCCTCGGTATGCTTGGATGTTTCAAAAAACAATAACTCTGGAGTGGGGCATGTCCACCAGCAATATTGATTCTGTTTTAATAGAAAACCGTCAATTTGAACCTTCTGAACAATTTGTTTCAAACGCTCGTATTCAAAAATCTGATTTTGACGCCTTACATAAGAAGGCGAAAGAAGACTATCCGGGTTTCTGGGCTGAATTGGCTCGCGATATGCTTGACTGGCAGACACCCTTCACTGAAGTTCTGGATGACAGCAAAGCGCCTCACTTCAAATGGTTTGCTGATGGCAAACTGAATGTATCCCATAACTGCCTCGACCGACACCTGGCCGACAAAGCAGACAAAACCGCCATAATTTTCGAAGGCGAACAGGGCGATACCCACCATATCAGTTACCAGCAGCTTACAGACGAAGTCAGCCGCTTTGGTAATGCACTCAAAGCCAAAGGCATTACCAAAGGTGACCGCGTCGTTATCTATATGCCCATGATTCCCGAAGCAGTCATTGCCATGCAGGCCTGTGCCCGTATCGGCGCCATCCATTCAGTGGTTTTTGGTGGTTTCTCGGCGGATTCACTGCGTGATCGCATCAACGATGCCGGTGCCAAAATGGTCATCACCGCCGACGGTGGCCAGCGTGGCGGCAAAGTAGTAGAACTCAAAGCCGCCGCTGACAAAGCACTCAACGGAGGCTGCCCCAGCATCGAATCCGTTATTGTCTGCCAACGTAGCAAGAATGATGTCACCATGCAGGCGGGACGTGATTTCTGGTGGCATGATGTCGTCGCCGATCAGAGCAACGAGTGTCCACCTGAATGGGTAGAATCCGAACATCCCCTGTTCCTGCTTTACACCTCGGGTTCAACGGGTAAGCCTAAAGGTATCCAGCACTCAAGTGCCGGCTACCTACTGGGTGCCATGCAAACCAATCTGTGGGTATTTGATTTAAAAGATGATGATATATTCTGGTGTACAGCTGATGTCGGCTGGATTACCGGCCACACCTATGTAGCCTATGGCCCACTGGCAGCTGGTGGCACTATTGTCATGTACGAAGGTGCCCCAACTGTTCCAGATGGTGGTCGATTCTGGAAAATGTGCCAAGAACACAAGGTCACCATTTTCTACACGGCCCCCACAGCTATTCGCGCCCTGATGAAGCTGGGCGATGACCTTCCTAACCAGTATGACCTGTCATCATTACGTTTATTGGGTACCGTCGGTGAGCCAATTAACCCTGAAGCCTGGATCTGGTACCACACTGTCATCGGCAAAGAAAACTGTCCGATTGTAGACACCTGGTGGCAAACTGAAACCGGCGCCAACATGATCGCTCCCTTACCTGGTGTAGTGGCGACCAAACCCGGCTCCTGCACCATTCCACTCCCTGGTATTGACGCTGACGTTGTTGATGAAGACGGTAATAGCATAACTGAGGCCAATAAGGGTGGTTATCTAGTCATCAAAAAGCCCTTCCCTTCACAGCTACGCACCATCTGGGGCGACGATAAACGTTATGTCGAAACCTATTGGCCCAAATTTGGCGGCAAATATTACCTGGCCGGTGACAGTGCTCGCAAAGATGCCGATGGTTATTTCTGGATCATGGGTCGTATCGATGATGTTTTAAACGTATCCGGTCATCGCCTCGGCACGATGGAAGTTGAATCAGCCCTGGTGGCCCATGAGCGTGTCGCCGAAGCGGCTGTGGTTGGCTATCCTCACGATGTCAAAGGTGAGGCAATATTCGCTTATGTTGTTCTTCGTGGTCCACGCCCTGAAGGCGGCATTGACGAAGAACTCACCAAGGTACTGAGAAACTGGGTGGGTGAACAAATCGGTCCAATCGCGAAACCGGATGAAATTCGCTATGCTGACAACCTTCCCAAAACGCGTTCAGGCAAGATTATGCGACGCCTGTTACGTAATATTGCTCGAGGTGAAGACATAACATCAGATACCTCGACATTGGAAAACGAAGATATTCTGCTCCAGCTACAGGGTAAAGCCTGAACCCTAAAGGGCCGCACAGCGGCCCTTTTTTTCGCACACCCGAACACTCTTATCGAAGGCACACCCTGCCACTACCTGTAACCTTCGACTCATGATTCCAGTTAATATCTGTCTGATAACAACCCATACACTGACACATGGCTATCATCGGTGTTTATTCATACACTTACAAACGCTATATAAGGATAAATTGGCAATTTTCTTATCCTTATATCGGCTTTTTATTTTATTATTACTACCATCAACTATAAGAATAAATATTCACTACAACATTTTTTGGGTCTATGTTCATCGATAAAAGCACCATAGACGTGATTAAAAAGTCACGCAAACTGGTTACCATATTGTTTACCGATATGGTTGAATCGACACGGCACTGGGAGCGCCGTGGCGATATCGATGCTCGCCTGTTGATCGATCGCCACAACAGGCTGCTGTTTCCTGTGGTGCGAAAATACAACGGTAAGATCATAAAGACCTTGGGTGATGCCATTATGGCCTCATTCAAACATCCTGAAAACGCAGTGCAAGCCGCTATCGCCATGCAGCAACGGCTCGAAAAAGAACGTAACAAAGATCAGTATTTTAGTTGCCGTATTCGTATCGGCATCCATACTGGCACTGGCATAGTAGAAGACCACGATATATTTGGCGATGTAGTAAATGTAGCAGCCAAAGTTGAAGCTGAGGCTGTCGACAACCAAATTCTAATCACCGCCAGCACAGCGGCACGCCTGCCCTCTGGAAAATATGCAACCAGTGAGCACAGCACACTCAAGCCCAAGGGCAAAAGAAAACCCATACAGCTGTTCGACTGTAACTGGCTTGAGCATAAATCCCTGCTGCACAATATTAAGACCAATGCGCTTCTGCCATTGATGCGACGACAGAAACTGGAAATAAGCAGTTACCTGATTATCGGCCTGTTAGCATTATTGTTCATCTACCAGAAATATCTTCGCTACATCTTTGCCGATAATAATTTATCCCTTTCGGGTCTGGTGGAGACACAGCAAATCCCTTCTGATTACCCCGGACTTATTCTATTTATTGGCCTGGCTATTATTGTCTCAATCATTTACCTGTTAAGAATTGATTACATTTCAAAATCAATTCTTAAAATCATTAGTGGTTTTTTTGGCTTTGGAATTATATTCCTGCTGTTCCACGCCATTAATTCCAGCTTTGAATTTCCTTTTAACAAGCGCTGGTACAATCCCATCTACCAGTCCGAGCATCTGTTTGTAGAAGTTCTGGTCGACAACACCCAATTAAGAGAGAAGCCTGGCATTTCATCACGTATCATCTCCACGCTTCCGCGTGGCGAACTATTTATCTATCAGGACACAAAAAATAAAACCGATAACAGGCGCTGGGACAAAGTCAGATTAAATCAGCATAACAGCGCCTGGATTGCCCGAAAAATTCCACCCGCCTTTGGTGTTGCAGAAGAACAACTCACCCGCACACAGAAATTCTCTTTTCATTACTATGACCTGTACAGTTTGATTTTGGGCACTATAGGTTTTATATGGGGATTTTTTAATTTCCGTATTCGTCCAAATTAATTGTCATGGGCTATATTTTTTATATACACTATGAGTAGGCATACAGCCATTCACAGGTAGCCATGAAAAATACATATGTAGTTCATTTTATTCTCAGCCTGGTACTCACTATGCTGGTTTCTGCCTGCTCAACCCCATCGATTCGACATAAGACCCCAACTATCAGCGGCATCATCCTGATCGATGGGGAAGCTAAAGCGGGCATACCTGTTTTTATCTCCATTCACAGTTCAGATCAGGGCTGCTATAGGCCTGCGCATAGAACCATAACCGGGCTGGATGGTAAATTTCATCTACCTTCTGTAAAAGAACACCTGCCCTATACTCCGGTGATGACCTACTATCTTGATGAATGGATTATTTGTGCTGATATTAACGGTCAACGGCAAGTCATTATGACTGGCAACAACTATGGTCAGGGCAGCGTTCCATCACCTGCAAATATCATCTGTGAGTCCAGCACGATTTCATCGAAGCTTGTCTGCAAGCCCATGCTGATCAGCAACGATTAAAGTGACCGACTTGAACTTCGATATCGACTGAACTATACATGTCTTATTAGAAAATAAGGCAACGTATATCCCTTTTATGTATGGTCAGTCCCAATTTTCCATATTCAGACAACGCCTAACCATCATCTGCATACTGTTAATTTCATTTCAATTAGCGGCAGCCAATAATCATCCAGAGTTACGGGTTACTACATCGGCAGACACAGAGAGCAATCAGGCTGCATCCTTTATCGTTATTCCTAAAGATAAGCTGATTCCTCAGGGCATTAGCCGTGATGCACCTAAAGACTTGTTAGCACTGCAAATCCCTTTCATTGTCGAACTTGAGTCAATACCAGCAAACGAACTTGATTTGCAATGGAAAGTGGTGGTACCCCATAGTCAATATGGCGAAATTCAGCTCATATCAAAATTCAACGGTACAAAAAAACACACACTACAAGCCTTTAGCTGGCAGTCTGCCTGGTTAGATGCAAAAGAGTCTGGACGCCACAAGCTGGTATTTCGACCTCGCGCACACCGGCATCAACCAATCATGTATAAAAAAGGCAAAGGCCGTAATAACAAGCGCCGCCAATACGGTGGTGGCACAGTGTCGGTTGACAAACAAATATTCAATCCCCGCCTAAGCTACCACGTCTTTGTTGACCTTAAAAAAGGTGATCAGATCATAAACAGATACCAGACACTGATTCAGATGGATAACAAAGATATGATTCGTCAGGAATATATCAATCACTATGGAATTAAACGATACGGCCGCGGTAATAACGGCAACCTACCAGTCCCGCGTCGTGATGAAATCACCTTGATTCCTGACAGACCTGCAGAATTACTGGGCAACCCCCTAACTGAAAGCGAGTATGATCTAATCATTAATGACGGCATTATGGCTCTTGCCACACAAATTGCTGATATTTATGAAAAACAAAAACATGAATACCAGAACCACGCACTACATGACCTGAATAATCAACCGCTACCGACACCACAAAGTAAACTGTGGCTCAGTGGTGGCTGGCGAAATCCTGAGCGTAATGAATGGTTCAGTAATGCAACCAATGGCATACATCAACGTGGTGGGGCTATCGATTTAATCCCTAATGAGGCACCTGGTTCACGCCGCTCGGCTATAGCCTACTGGGTTTTATGGAATAGCTTGCAGGCAGCCGGGCAACAGCTACAGGCTTTCTGGCAGCTTGAAACTAACGGTCGTCCAATGCGCACTGATGAATATCGCAACGATATTGAGCCTCAGAATGGCATTCCAGATGCTTTTGACAAAGCGGACCACCTGCACATCAACATAGACTACGAACCCAAATGAAAATACGACAGCTGACATTCTTTCTTTTTCTGTGGCCACTATCCATCTATGCAGAAACCGGATTTAACGAACTCTTCGACACAGAGCTGGATATCTTGGTCATTCAGGCTGATCGTGTGGCGACCTATCATGCAGAGGACATAAAATCAGCACTTGCCAGCACACAGACCGAATTGGAGATACTGAACCAAACTCTGGAACAAGTCCTACAACAACAGCCACAACATCCCATTCTCTGGTTTATCAAAGGACTAAACTACAGCAACCTGGCGGCATACCATGCTGATAGCGACAGGGAGCTGTCACTTCACTATAGAGAAAATAAACAACAAGCCTATATCCAGGCTATGATGCTGGATAACAATAACAGTCCTCATTTGACCGCTGCTATTTATGCCACCATGAAGCACGGCCTGCCACTGAACAATAAAATTAAAGCCCTGCAAAAAGAACTGAGCCTGGGCGGGAATGGTGAAAATGAGTCCTACTACTGGTATTTACACTGGAGCAACATTAACAGCCTGCAGCAGGCAGGTCGCCGACAAGAAGCTGAACAGGCTCTGATGAACATGCAAAAAGAAATGAAAGCACGTGGACTTGATCAATCGATATATCAACAACTTGTTAGCCAGGCACGAAAGAGTATAGAGACACCGAAAACATTAGCTCGTCCAGTAACGTCTCAGACAGACGCAGTTGAAACGCCCCCCGAGAAAACACCAGCTCAGTCCTTTACAACGCAAATACTTTGGCTCCTCATTACACTATCCGTTGTATTGTTTATCGTTGCGATCATTTATGAAAGGCGACAACACAAAAAAAACCAGAACAAAAGATAACTACAGCGATAATATATCAATCATTTTCTGACGGTATTGCCTGGCTAATTCAGTATCGCTACCAATCAAATTGAGTATCGCGACCATGCCTTTTGTGGCCACGTCATTTTTATAAGATCGATCAGTACGCATGATTTCCAGCAACTGATCCATGGCAGCAGGGTAGTCATCCTCAACCAGATAAAGTGCACTGAGCTGATGTCTTGCTGCTGAGTTGCCAGGTTCCGCATCCAGTTGTTGTAACAACTGCTGTTTATCAGGCGCCATATTAGCCGCCAGCAAAAACTGGGCATGACTCTCCAGCTCAAGTACTTCATCTTTTTTCCTGAACCGCTCTGGTAGTGTCTCAATGAAATCCACCACCTCCTGCAACTGCCCTTCCCTGAACATCAATTTCATCAATGCAACAGGTATTCGAAGATTTTCCGGATCTGTTTTGTACAACTGTCTCAGTTGCTCAATGGATTCCGCTGTATTCTGCTGTTGATAGCTTTTCACCGCATCAAACACCATTGCATCTGATTGCCTGGGTAGATGTTTAATCAGCATACTACGAAAACTGTGTTCAGATTCTGCACCATGTATGGTATCGACAACCTGCTGCTGGAAATACATCTTCACCGTTGGCACACTGGTAATACCCAGTTCCTTGCGTGCAAATTCAAAATACTTGTCTACATCAAGATTAACCAGCAGATACTTACCCGAAAACTCATGCACCAGTTTTTCCAGTACTGGCCATAGTTTGAGACAGGGTCCAGCCTTGGCGCTCCAGTAATTAACCATAACCGGTCCACGTAAAGAATTACCTATGACCAGTTCGGCATAATTTTCGGGGGTGGCTTCCTGTATGTATTGAGATTCGGACATTCTGATACTTCATCTGACATTAATGTGAACGGCACATTAACCTATTGTGGCTACTTAATGTCAACCTTCAGGCACCCCCTTTTTTTACAGGGGTTTTGCCTGTTCCTGTGCTTTAACTGTCTTAATTTTATCCAGACGTATCATGAATGGTTCAGCCGCCGCACCGTCTACTAATCGTTGTGCTACCAAATACTCAGCCCCGTTGATAATCCTCAAATCCTGTGCCAACACCAGATCCTGACGACTACTGCCCTCATCATCTAGCCAGACCAGATCTAGAATCTGCTGATACATAATCGCAATTTCATAGATATCGTAAGCAGCGCAGGCAATAGGGGTGTAATTACTATTTTCTTTTGAGTTATCCATAGGCTATATTCATAGCAGAAGAACACCAAAACTGTCATGCCAAAACCTACTCTAAAAGTGTTGACCTACAATATTCACAAGGGTTTCAGTGTCGGAAACCGGCGTTTTGTGCTGCATGACATCAAAGATTCACTACTTAAGGTTAATGCGGATATTGTATTCCTGCAGGAAATCCAGGGCGAGCACAACATACACCAGGATCGTATTGGTGACTGGCCGGACAGCAGTCAATTTGAATTCCTCGCGGATGAAGTCTGGCCCCATCATGCTTACGGCAAGAATGCTATTTACAAATCCGGACACCATGGCAATGCCATTCTCAGCAAATATCCGTTTCATGACTGGGAAAATATCAATGTTGCCCTGATACGTTCCGCCAGCCGCAGTCTGTTACACGGCACGATTGTGCTACCTGAATCCAATCAAAAACTGCATCTGATCTGTGTCCATCTCGGATTATTCAGCGTCGAACGTGAAAAGCAGCTAACCATTCTGGTCAAACGCATCAAATCACATATCCCCGATGAAGAACCCTTAATTATCGCCGGTGATTTCAATGACTGGCGTGGCCGGGCAGAAAAACACCTGTGCACCGACCTCAATCTTAGGGAAATTTTTAAAGCCACCACCGGCACCTATGCGAAAAGCTTTCCTGCCTGGATGCCCGCATTGTCTATGGACCGAATCTATAGTCGCGGCCTTGAACCCATTGAATGTCATCGCTGCAAGGGCGGTCTATGGAAAAAACTATCTGACCACACACCATTGCTGGCCAGTTTTGAGCTCTCATCTTAAGCACCAAGCCTATGAAAGCCGCCCCCGTCTGTCATCATTACCGGATTGACTTGTGCACATCTGCACACCACAATCGCGCCCATGAATGAATTCGATCAACGATTTGGCGGTATCACCCGTCTCTATGGCGTGGCAGAAACCGAGATCCTGCGCCAGGCACACATCTGCGTCATAGGAATTGGTGGTGTGGGCTCTTGGGCAGCCGAAGCACTGGCACGCAGTGGGATCGGGCATATCACCCTGATCGATAATGATGATATTGCCTTCAGCAACATCAACCGCCAGATTCATTCCCAAACCAGCACGGTGGATCAGCCTAAAGTCGAGGTCATGGCCGAGCGCATTCGGCAAATTAACCCCGACTGCCAGTGTTTGCCCATTGATGACTTCATTACTGACAGCAACCTGGCGAAGTACCTCAGTCGAGACTATGACTTTGTGATTGACGCCATCGATAGCATCAAATTCAAGTCCGCCATCATCTATTACTGCAAGCGTAATAAAATCCCGATTATTACCACCGGTGGTGCCGGAGGACTGATCGACCCTACTGCTATCACCGTAGCCGACCTGAGCAAGACCTGGAATGACCCGCTGGCCGCTAAAGTGCGCTCTCAGTTACGCTACCAATATGGCTATACCAAAAACCCCAAACGCAGTTTTGGTATTCCCTGTGTATTTTCTACTGAACAGCAGCGTTACCCGAAAGCCGATGGCAGTGTCAGTTACGCCAAGCCTGGGGTTAAAGGAGTATCACTGGACTGCTCCATGGGATTTGGTTCTTCTACCTGCGTAACCGCCAGCTTTGGCCTGGTAGCAGCAGCCAGAGCCATTCAGAAGATACTGGAACAACAGAACAAGTAATCTGCCACCATCGCCAGTAGAAGCCAAACTCAAGTTATAGCTAACGGATCTGCTAGACGCGAACAAAGCTCGATCAAGGTTAAATAAAGCCCTGTGTTAGCGCCACAAGCCCAAACAGGATGAACACCCCACCACTGAACTGGTGAACCCGGCGCATAGAAATCTTCTGCATCAGAGTACGACCGACCCATACGGCCAATGCCGAGGTAGTCAACAGTGCCAATGTCGCCCCCAGCCAGACCCCATAAGGATTAGCTGTACTCCCCATAGCAGCTACCGCTAACTGAGTTTTATCACCAAATTCAGCTATTAGAATAAGCCAAAAGGCACTGATCAAAACTCCGTGCCCAACCTTTGTTTGTGGCATTTCATCATCATCTTCAACGGAATAACGAAGGGCATAAATCCCAAACCCAAGAAACAGAGTCGCCACAATCATAGTCAGTAACAGGTCTGGCAACCAGTGAGCCAGTGCAGTCCCCGCAATTACGGCAATGACATTGAGCAGCATAAATGCGAACAACACACCAAGAAGCACAGGCCAGGCTCGGTAACGAGCGGCCAGTACCATACACACCAGCTGGCTTTTATCGCCTATTTCTGCAAGCGCAATGACTGCGTAAGAGGATGCAAATGCCGTTGGAAAAGAATATAAAGACTCGTGTAAATTAACCATCAAATATGAAAATCAAAGATACGCTGAACAATCGACCGCCACATCATTAATGGGCTATCAGAATATGTCAAGCAGTCGATTATCAAAAGCTCTTTGCATGTACCGATCAAGTATGGCTAATTTCAGCAGCCCACCATCAAGATCTGCCATCCCCTTAGATGGTCTGGAAAGTAGCTGGTCATGGGCCACCAGCTTTGAGTCAGCATGTTACTGATGATTAATGCGAGCACAAATGAAAGAAGATAACCAGGGTAAACCCTGCTCTTCAGCCTCATGGGCTCTGGCGTAATGCACCCACAGGGGTTTTTCACCTAGCCAGCCACCCAGATCCAGCGAACTGTACCAACCAATTTCACCCAGTTTGATATTTAGTCGAGTCGACAGACATTCTCGCTCTGCCCTGTCGCCAACATCTCTGTTTTGATGACCAATGCTGAGCGCTTCACTCACATCCTCGAGACTGATGATCATGTCTTCGAACAGCGGTATCGGTAAATAAGCCTGCAAGGTATCGGCATCGATATCCGCTGGCCGATCCTTAAGGGCAGCTGTCAGCTGACGTGTCCAGTAGGCAGAGGGTTTGGGATCAAACACAGGATTGTGCAATGTAAAGGGATAAACATCTGGCGTCACATAAACCTGGGTACTGTAGGTCACAGGAAAGCCACCGAGACCCTGATAAACGAATTCGATATAGGTCGCCGCAAATCCCTGCTCACTCACCGCCAGGGCCGTGACATATTCACCCTGGCTATTGGCTTCGATAGCTGTGGATGTCCAGCTCTCACCAATAGTATTGACGCGAAAATCCCGAGCAGTCGGATTAGTCGCTGTCCACACCCTGACACTAGTGGGTGGTAAAGATGTTGAGGCGGATAATAGACCGTCCCTGACCTGCCACTGGATATCCGGTCGCGGCAAGCCATACAGCAGCGTCTGGTACCAGCCCAATAATGAATAGAGGCTATCGGCCACGCCAGTCTGGGAATTGGACAGGGAGTGACCTGCATTCGGGGCAAACCGGATCAAGGTCTCTCCGGCTAGATCATTTAAATAAAACCGGGAGGAGTCCGGTAGGAAAAACTCATCACCGGAGCCATTCAGGATCAATTTTGGCATCGTCAATCTGTCGCGATAGGCATAGGGGTCAATCACCTGGGCCAGATCGGTAAATTCAGGGGCACGAAGTTTATCCATGATACCCAAATCCACATAAGCCTGGATTGCCTCTGAATAGGCTCCATAACTCTTAAAATGATGTTCAAAACTGGGCACTATATTCAGCAGATCAATGACCCCAGGCGCAATGGCTTTCACCCGTGGATCCTGAGACGCGGCCAACCACACAGCAGCGCCACGTTTTGAAAATCCAGTAAGAATAAACTCATCAATATGATAGGAACCCAGTTCAGGCACCACTTGCTGAATACCATCCATCGCCTTAAGCACTGATTTGGTCATCGGCAAATAAGCAGTCCAGAGGTAATTACCGGTATCCAGTGCGCGTTGCCAGGAATACGAGGTCAGGTCGTCTTCTTTACGTGGACTCAAATCATCTGCAAAGGTGAGTGGCTGATTCGGCACCTGAAAAACGGCACTGACAATCGATTGTGAACCCAGCGCTAACTGAGTGATGATCTGCACTACCGGATTACTACCATCCGGCAAGGGATCATCATTGTCATCATCACCTACAAACAACATACCTGTGGTACTGTTAACGGTATCAGGCACGATGATGACCAGGCTATGCGTCCAAAGTGGTCGATCCACTTCTGCCTCAGTCAACCAGCGCTGGGATGTCAGATTGAATAAATGAGCCTGATAGCCGACACCGGGAATGGAAACCAGATGCTGGATATTGAACACGCCGTCATCCTGCTGAAGATAGGTCTCCAGTGCCGTTTCGGGCTCAGTTAACTCGACGGCCTGGAGCTGACAGGACAGGAACAACAGCAGCACAGCCTGTCCGAGCACGAGTATACGATGATGTATTTTCATTTTGTCGGCACCTCTTCCTATGTATGCGACGAATATTCAGTGATTTATCATATCAATTCACCCATAAAACCCTATGGGTGTTTTTCTCATATTGATTACGAAATGAAATCAACGATCATCACGGGTCAGTGATGGTCAATCCAGATGATTTAAAAGGTAAATATAATACTTAAATAGCTTTCAGTGATTTCATCCAGCGTACCTGTCTTGCCGGATAAAAATTCAGTTTTAAGATCTGTGGCACGAAGACGATAGCCAACTTCCAGCATCAACTGGTTACTCACAAAGGCAATCATCCCCAGCTGGACACCATAGGACATGGCCAATGCCGACTCACTGACACTGGAATTACTATAGTTCTGGCTTGATAGACCGAGACCGGCCCCCATAAAACCCGCATATTGAGCAGTGATAGGCATCAGGTAATCAGCCGAAGCCGCTGCACTCATGACGTAGAAATCGGTGTAATCAACAAAACTGATGATGCCACTTAAACGGTATTCACCGTTAAGATATTTATCCGTATAGATACCGAAACCGGTGCCATTCTCTGAGAGCTGAGTAATCGTGCCAGCATCATCAATCTCGATGTTAGCCTGCTGGCTGATCAACGCCACACCAGTGAGTAATTGATCGAAACCTGAATCGGCACGAGCCCCGTGCACAGAAATAACGAATAGAGATAACAGGAGAATGAATCGCAACATACCCAAAATCCTTTGCAGACGATTATCATTTTTTCACCATTCCACATGGTGACTAAAACCATCATGCCACCACCATCAGGACTTGTAAACCAGCCCCAGAACCGCCTACATTTTAGCGATCAGATTGATGAAAAAGCCCTGGCTATCGTAATCCAGATCGGTCAGATCATCTGAAAAATCGGTGAAGTTATAGCCCACACCAAACTTGAAGTTTTTACCCAGATGACGGTAAATCGCCAGCAAGGCACCGCTGCGCTGATCCTGGGCATCGGGCAGATCCAGCATGCGCGCCTCCATCAAGGCATCCCAGCGATGGGTGAAGTGCCAGTCCGCACGCAGCACATAGAGACTGGCGCGACTATCAAAGAACTCAGGATTGACACGGTCCTGGCTCACCTGACCCATACGGTATGCATATTTACCGCCAATACTCCAACGAGACGTCAGATCATAGAGGGCATCGAGCGAAACAATATGACTCTTCTGAATAAACTCTACCGCAGTATTGGCTGTCGTCACCTGGTCCGCACTGGGTACATTGTAGAAGTAGGTATATTTAAACAGGGTATTGAGTCGATCACTGGCCACCGGACGGTAACCATAACCCAGTACCGCTTCAGTAAACTTACCGTCATAGAACTCACCCTGTGAACTCTGGCTGTCGGACAGGTTTAACTTACCAATTAAACGCCAATCAGGACTGAACTGGTATTTAAAACTGTTCTTCAACAACCAGGTTTCACGTTCTGAAATACTGCTATCAGGGTTTTCAGTAGCATCATTGCGGTATTCCATCGCACCGGCATATTTAATGGTGTCGAAGCTATAGCCAACAGTCAGTCCAAGGGCGAGACGATCAGTTTCAGCCCCCGTGGTCTGATCCTCGAGCACGCCCATTTCCAGACTGGCACCGTAGTTCCAGCGATCATCGGGAGCCAGATCAACACCCAGGGCATGGCTCAGTCCAGTGGGTACATCACCATGCGCATAGCGCTCTTCAGCATAAACACTGACACTATCGGAATAACGACTGCGTACCCCTGAGGTCATATTGCCACGCCGGGAGGCTACGCCATTATCTGTACGCTCATTCTCCAGAGCATAATTCAGGTACAGGTTAGTACGATCGGACATTAGATAGTCAGTACCTAATTTCATGCCAGTGCCGGTATCACCAGTAGACAATTCACCATCCAGTGTCAGCCGCTCAGAAGCTCGATAACTACCCCCGGTTCCGATACGGTTGTTTTCATCACGATTGCCAGTGACATTCGTTGTGACCTGGGCAAAACCATATCCGGTCCAGTCCTGTTTTGAATCATAGGCCGCTTCAAAAGCCAGATCGGTACGAACACCCTGGGTCTGGGTAGTCGCCACCGTCGGCGACTGATCCTCACGCCGATCAATGCGAGTACCGGCGCTCAGTCGCCAGTGCTGGTCCAGGTTATAGCTGGCATCCACATCCAGGGATTCCGTACTCAGGGCCTGATCCTGGTCTTTCTTATCGAGTTTAACGTTGAGATTAATATCTGGTACGACCGGCATATTCAGGGTGCCGCCAAACTGCTGGGTATCGGTCACCGTCAACTGACCAGGGGCCGAAAAACCCGCCTCACGGTTCTGTACATAGAACGTTGCCTGTCCCTGCTGGCCTTCAATAAAATCAGTCAGACGAGCACTGGTTTCCAGACGATAAGCCGAGGCCTTGATATCCTGGCCCAATGCCTGGTCCATTTGCTCAAAGCTGAAACCACCGTCATTAGAATTGAGTGCTCCGCTACCGACACCTTCGCTATTGGCAACTTCCAGTTTCAACCAGCTGCCGGCATTTTTACGCAACGTCAGATCGATACCACCCAGGGTATTTTCATTACCTGTTTCTTCCTGCTTGCTACTGGTCATGCCCAGCTTCACATGGTCATTGAACCAGTATTGCACTCGACCGCCCACAGCCAGATTGTCCAGCTTTTCAAAACCCGGTGTGTATTCATAACGTGTCACCAGATACACCGGATTACCACTAAGCGAGCCACTATCCACCAATAAATCATCGCTGGCAGTCGAATCTAAAGGCTCGCTCAACAACAGTCGACCCTGAATGTAGTCAATATCGTAATCAATCGCGGCCACCAGATTTTTCACACCGATCACAATGCCCGAATCCTTATCCCGTATCTCGATACGCACCCGCTCTGAGCCAATCAGGATATCCTGATGCCTGAGGAAATACAGTGAACCACCGGTACCGCGGAATTCATCACGACCGGCCACTGTACCTGGGTCTGCTGCAAAGCCATCCATTTGCAGTTGCTTGGCCCCAAAACTTGTCGCCATTTCGCTCTCGTAATGGACATTGCCACCGTACAGGCCGCGATCAATCTGCGCCAGTTCGGTATCGGTATAGTTAATTTTGAAATTGCCCCACATGAAGTAATTCTCACGTTTTTTCAGTTTCATGTAGAACTTGCCCATGGTTGGAGCAATCTCTTCAACGCTGCTGTCATCACCAAAGGTGGGGTAGTAATAATCCGGATCAATACGGCGGAACAGCGCATCCGGTGTCTTATCCAGGAAGTCACTAAAGAGCTGATCAATTGGCCCTTCACGGGTATCGGCACTGGCGGTCAACTGCCAGCGATCACCAAACTTGCCATTCAAATAGAAGGCCAGACGACCATCAACCGTGAGATCATTGTCATAGTGCACCTGATCACCGGTCACCAGTTCTGCCGGACCATTGGTGCTGTCTTTTGACACCGTGATATCAGCCATACCAACATAGAACCAGTCACTCTGTTGCAGTTCCAGTTCACGCAGGAACAGCTCACCATTACCCTCTTCGTCCAGCACTGCCACTTCGATCGCCTGTAAGCCATTACGGAATATTTCCTCACTGACAAACTGGCCGCTTTCATTCACCGGAACTGGCCGTCCAGCGATCCAGACACTATGATCTTTTGGAATAGCATTGCCATTCACCAGCACAGTGCCACCCTTGAGTGGAATATTCTGAATAGCCAGATGGTTTTCGCCATAACCGACCAGCAGTTCTTTACCACTGTCTTGTGACGCCTCATCAGTTTTAGCCGCTTTCTTTGTTGGTAGCTTGAGCTCGGGTAGATCCATCTCGGCCAACAATGAATCCTCAGCTTCACCAGCATCTTGTTCTGCCTTGTTTGTCTCGGCCTCCAGCATTTCTTTCTCTAAATCCAGTCGATCCACTACCCACAAAGGTAAGGCTTTGGTTTCATCAAAATTCTGGTATTCATCATAGACACGTAACAGGTATTTAAGCTTTTGTACCGGTGCTTTGAAGTCTTCAAACTCGGCCAACCACTCGGCCTGACCATCAGCATTCACATCGATGACCGCCAGTGGTTTATCCCGGGTAGACTGCTCCTCATCAAACAGACGAATCTCAGAGCGCACGACAAAATCCGGGTAGTTGCTATAGACCTTGAACTGCAGTTTGTTATCCGCTAGCTCAGTATCAGGATTATCCTGGTAACGAATGGTGTTGGGCCATGCAGTCACGTTTAGACGCGGTTTTAAATTTAAATTATCAAAGCGGAATTTGATTTTGGTTTCATCCAGTGCCACATCAACACAGCGCTGCAGATCGGCCACATTCTTATAGGGATCATGTATCGGTTCACCATCCACAGTGATGCGCATCAAATTCAAAGAATAGGGATTTCGTGCCTCTGCTTCACGTTGAATGCGAGTAATATCCAGGCCTTCATCCTCTTCCAGTACCGCCAGCTCGTCGTAGAGCACCTGCACTTCGACACGTGATCCCTCAAGCTGGATAAAGCCCGTACTCAACACATCTTTTGAATGTACAAAACCACGACCTTCGAACTCGACCTGCTTATCACTGAGCTGCAATTCGTTTTTAATGATTTCCATGGCGCGACGGGCTCGGGCAGTGGATAAGCCAATGTCATCGCCATAAACCATGGCAGTACGACGATCCATACGCTGGTTACTGGTATAACCAACAAATCCCAACCGCACATTGCCCTTGTCACTGATTTCATCCATCAGGCGTTGCAGGCGCTGAGCATAGCCCTGGGGAATAATCGGTTGCCCTTCTTTAAAATAAATATCCCGGATCGGCCCGGTGGGCGGCTCATAAGCCAGGGTAATGGTTTCTGCCGCTGCCGCTTCAGGACAGGCCTGGGCTTCGGCAGTATATTGTTCGAATGGATCGTCATACCAGAATTCCACTTCGACACGACGGTTCAGTGCACGGCCTTTCATGGTGTCATTGGTTGCCACTGGCCGAGATGCACCCTTACCATCGCTACCTACTGCGTAATTGGGTAAACCCAGGGCATCCTGTATGGCCAGTGCCACTCGGCGGGCACGTGCCTTGGACAAGCCCTCATGACCGCCATAAATACGAGCGGCGCGGCCTTCCAGCGGTAAGTTATCCGTGTGTCCGACAAAGCGAATCACCACATGACGTTTGTCTCTCAAATTATTTAATACATCACGAATCTGACGAATAAAGTCAGCCGGAATATCCGTCTGCCCCTCTTCCAAGCGTAACGGTGTAACCAGATTTTTCAGTCGTGCGCGTTTTGCATTGCCTTCCTTGTAGCGAAGCTTACACACGGTTTCCTTGCGACAAACCTTGATTCGATTGAGCTTAGGTGCCTCAATCACCACCTTCTTCTCAACTACTTTCTCCTTAATCTCGTCATACCAGACCTGCACTTCAACGCGACGATTACGCGCCTTACCCGCAGCCGTGGCATTGCTGGCAATGGGCTTGGAAGCCCCAGCACCATCATATGACACCGCTTCCGGCGGTAAATCGAGGGCACGCTGGAAAAACTCGGCAGCGATTTCAGCACGCGCCTGGGACAGGCCAATATTGTTTCCGTATTTGGCTTTTGTCGCTCCGCCCAGCGGGTCACTGTCAGTATGGCCGATGAAGTGCAGGCGTACATTCGCTCGATTTTTCATCCGCTCAAGGATTTTTCTCAGCTCGGTAACAAAACTCTCCGGTATATCGGCCTGGCCCGCTTTGAAGCGAATCGGTGGTACCACATTCTTCAACTTGAAGGTTTCAGCCTCGGCCTCCAGCACCTTCTTGAACTCCACCTTGTCTTCTTCATGGGGCTTGAAGAAGGTTTCATCCTGGATCCACAAATTGAATACTTCATCTGGCGGCAACTGTTGTTCGGTGTTTTCACCAACAGGATAGGCATTCAACGTCACCGGTGGTTGCTCAACTGTACCTTTAGGATCTTCATACAGGTCAAAGAAATCCACCGCATACAAAGGTGATGACCAGAGGCCCGCCAACAATATGAGGGACGAACTCAACCTTGTCCGTGAGCGAGCCTGGACCGGCAACCTGGCAAATTTATTGATGGAGAAGAATCTAATCATCAAATTCTCCTCGACTACCCGGCTCGCCTGCGCGCCAGAACAATTCCGTCTCAATCATCAGTTTGTAGCAGCAATTCAGTTCTTCCCAACGCTGCGTAATGGTGTCCTGAACAGCCTCCAAACGATCATCTACCAGATCTTCATCTTCCACTTCAGCCATATAAGACAAGCGCAGTATCGACGGTGCTTTCTGCAGCTGTTCAAGTAACAGATCCAGGCGTGGTTTCCACTGTGGCCGCATCTCGGTAGAACCGGGCTCAAATACACCATCGGCCATATCCAGTCGCACCACCCGGTGAATCGCCGCACCGAAGTTATACTTCAACATCTTGCCTCGGGTGGCACGTTGCACGCGGGGGTTTTCTGTGGTCAGGCGATACCCCGATGGCAGGCTGCGCTCATCCAGTTTCAGAATAAAGTTCGATCCCCGATCCTGATTCGGCACCATGGCACAAGTAATATGGAAACGACCATGTTCATCAGTGGTTACTTGCAGGCCACGGGCCGTGACCAGTCGTGCACTGGCAATACCCGGTTCAGCGTCATCCTGATAACCATTCAGGTTACGATCTTCGAAGACCTTACCGATCACATCAGAACAATCGAAGGTAGGGTCCGGTACCACGCGCACCGTGGCCATAGCGACACCGGAGGCATTGCCCAGGGTCAGGTTATTAATGGCCTGCGCCCGGTTGATGTATTCACCTTCATTAACACCGGCACCCACCACCAGCAACAGTTTGATGGTATGGGATGAGTTTGCATTCAGTCCCATGCCAGTCCAGGTCAGTTGCAGACCGTTGCGGGTCGGCTCCATCGGTACACCATTGACCCGTGCCGAGCCTTCTACATATTTAAAGCCTGCAGGGAAGCGGTCCACCAGATCCAGATCCAGCACCGGTGCCGGCAAGGTGTTGTTCATGGTGATGGTATAGGGCACCAGCTGACCTCGACTGACATTGAGCAGCGCCGATGTTTTCGCCACCGCCACCGCTGTGCTCAGATCTGGATCAATTGGAATATGATTGTTAAACAACTGGCTCTCACCCGGAATAACATTATTATCCAGGGTCAGTTTCAGGTAATGATTAGTGCCGGTAGTACGTGGCGGTACAGAGGTTGCGGGAGCAAACTCTGAATCCTGGGTCTCACAATGATTAGCTGTGGCCGGAATCACGTCATTAGCAGAACCGAGACAGGCCGGGACGTCAAACGATGCAACCGTAGCCACCGATGTGATCGGCGGAATAATCAGTGACGGTGACGCAACATAGCCTGTACCAGGCTGGGCCACCTGAACGATGTAATCAGCGCCACTGACACATTCGGGCTGACTGAAATTCAGATCAAATTTATAGT
>JBFFSQ010000008.1:0-33278 GCA_041572275.1 Gammaproteobacteria bacterium | reverse complement strand
CGCTCAACCGGACCTTTGGTGGTAGCCGGATCGCCAATTTGCTCACAAATCGCTACTGAATGACCATTCTTGATCAGTCGCGCCAGATAATTATCAGCTGCATGGTAGGGGATACCAGCCATAGGAATAGGCTCGCCACCGGATTTACCCCGTGCCGTGAGGGTAATATCCAGCAACTGTGCAGCTTTACGGGCATCATCAAAAAATAGCTCGTAGAAATCACCCATACGATAAAACAGTAAAATATCAGGATGCTCAGCCTTAATCTTAAGGAACTGCTGCATCATCGGAGTGTGTTGAGAGGATATTTCCTTAGTCACGTCTAGCATTATTACTGTTTAAGTATATGATTTATAAAATATTTTATAGTTATCTTAGTTCTTAAGATCTCATGAAAATGTATAAATTTTCATGGTATTTCAGAAAAAAGCAGTATGTACTTATGCAGGCTCGATAGTGTGTACTTGTTTGTATTATACGGCCACATCAGAATTCTCATTTAGCCAGCAGATTATATCTTAACAGCTGATAAATTCGTTGGAAAAATCGAAGAGTTTTTCACAAAGATCCTAAGAGAACATTGAATCTTCACCATAAAACACCTTAGTAGTGAGGATGCCCACCTGTACAAGATATAATCCAATTTTGACGTCCTAAACCATCAATGTCAGGAATTATATGGGCAGAAAATTGATTTTGACGTAGAACAAGAAATACCTATTGCATAAGCAATATGCTCCCTATCTACTTGCGTTTCATATATCTGCATTGGATTATAAATTTATGTGGAGAAGAAGATTTAGCATTAAGCTCTGAAGGAGGGCGTAATGGCAAAATTGACATTCTATGGAGCAATAGAAGGCGTTACAGGTTCTGCCTATTTATTAGAAACTGAAAGCGCGACGATTTTATTAGAATGCGGTCTCTTCCAGGGTAGCCGGGAGGAAGAAAAGGCGAACGACGAACCATTTCCATTCGATATTCATCAAATAGATGCTGTTGTTCTTTCTCACGCTCATCTTGACCATTCAGGACGACTTCCCAAACTAGTTGCAGACGGCTATAACAGCCCGATTCATATGACATTTCCAACCTGTGAGTTACTGGAAATTATGCTTAAAGATGCCGCCTCTCTTCAACAACGAGATGTGGAGTGGGAAAACAAACGCCGACGCAGGGCAGGTAAATCAGAAATCGAACCCCTTTATACCAGTGAAGATGTTGAAGCTGCATTGTCATTATGCAATGGTGTTAGTTATGGCCAGCGCCATGAAATTGCAAGAGACATTGAAATACGGTTTAACGATGCCGGTCATATTCTGGGTTCCTCCATTGTCGAAATATTTATTACTGAAGAAGGTCATGAAAAG
Organism: Gammaproteobacteria bacterium; assembly: GCA_041572275.1. GTDB lineage: Bacteria > Pseudomonadota > Gammaproteobacteria > SZUA-229 > SZUA-229 > JBFFSQ01. The sequence goes on along the minus strand of JBFFSQ010000008.1, from coordinate 31,908 downwards.
AAACTGGTATTTTCAGGTGACCTGGGCAATAGCTGTGCTGCCTTGTTACGGGACCCGGTAACTATTGAGGAAGCGGATGTCCTGCTTCTAGAGTCCACCTATGGCGACCGAAACCATCGGCCTATGGATGAAACCCTGGAAGAATTCGAAAATATCATCTCAGAAGCCTCCGAAAATGGCGGTAATATTATGATTCCTTCATTTGCTGTTGGACGCACACAGGAAATCATCTTCCGTCTGGGTGAGTTATACCAGAAGGGTAAGTTAAGGCACCAGGCAGTTTACCTGGATAGCCCAATGGCCATTGCCGTTACAGAAATCTATCATCGCTATCAGAACATATTTAATCATGAAGACATGGAAGAAATTCGGCAGGGCAAAATGGGGAGCTTACATTCCTTTTTACCCGTCCTGCGATATTCGTCTACCACTGAAGAATCGATGGCTGTGAATAAGATTGATGCTGGAGCAATTATAATTGCCGGCAGCGGAATGTGTACGGGCGGTCGCATACGCCATCATTTTAAACATAACCTGTGGCGTCGTGATGCCCACGTTATTTTTGTTGGATATCAAGCGATTGGAACACCGGGTCGCGCCCTGGTAGACGGCGCAAAAACCTTTCGTATGGGTAATGATGAAATCGCTGTCAAAGCAGCTATCCATACTTTAGGTGGGTTTTCAGCTCATGCCAGTCAATCACAATTACTCGACTGGATTCAAAATTTTAAACAACCCCATCCGCGACTATATTTAATTCATGGTGAAGCTGACGCAAAGGTTGCTTTGAAGAATCACCTGTCTCAAGCGGGTTGGCCTGCAAATATACCCAGACCAGGTGAGAGCATTTCATTTTAACTTTCATTCATAGATAGCTGGATTGTGTCATGACTGAGCCTGTGATTCCTGACAATGTGTTTCCTACAGCTGAGGAAGATCTCGGTGCAGCTAAACGGGTAACCGACACACCCCAGACCCGCTCGCATTCATATCGTCTGGCATATAATGATAAAGATTTTCTGCTCCGTGATGAACTGCGTCCAGTGCGACTGCAATTGGAATTGCTCAAGCCAGAATTGTTACAGCAGGAAAATGGTATTCATTCCACAATCGTTATTTTTGGAAGCGCCCGTATCCCCAATACAAAAACTGCTACCGAACATTTGCAGAATGCCAAAGCGTTAGCGATGGAAGATCCAACTGAACCAGTGTTAGCGCGTAAAGTAGAAATTGCTCAGCGTATCCTTGCTAATACACGTTACTATGATGCAGCACGTGAACTGTCACACATGATAACAAAAGAATCACAACGTGATGAAAAGTGTGAGCTTGTGGTCATTACCGGCGGTGGCCCTGGCATTATGGAAGCAGCAAATCGTGGTGCCATGGATGCCGGAGGGAAAAGTATCGGGCTTAATATTGTCTTGCCATTTGAACAGCGACCCAATCCCTATATCACTCCGGACTTATGCTTTCAGTTTCACTATTTTGCAATTCGTAAAATGCATTTTTTAATGCGTGCCCGAGCACTGGTAGCCTGTCCCGGCGGTTTTGGTACACTGGATGAATTGTTTGAAACACTCACGCTGATTCAAACCCGCAAAATTAAACCTGTACCCGTGCTGTTACTGGGTAGTGATTACTGGCATCGAGTAATAAACTTTGAAGCGCTAGTCGATGAGGGGGCCATTGATGAAGCTGATTTGAAGCTTTTTGAATACGTGGACTCTGCTGAGGAAGCTTGGCAGGTAATCAAAACATATTACGACTTATAGCAAAAGGCATAACATGCATAGCGAGAAGTCATCCTACAGTCGCGCACTTTCAAAGTTGGTAGCAATAGTCATTTAACGCTCAATAGTATATATAATATCCGCACCCTGAGATTCTCCACTTTCAGCTTTGATCTGCCATTTATCAGAAATTTGATAACGCACTGTAAATGTGTTGATGGTCTCGATCAAACCAACCCCGTAGCTAACATAAATTTTGGGGGATAGATAACGTCCAATGACTAGTGAAGCTTGCTCGCCAGTGTCACTGCTTTCGACGCGCATCTCATCCAGTCCAAATCGATCACCGAGAATACGGGCCAGACGATCACCACCACTTAAACCTAATGCTAATGCTGCTTTTGCCATCATGGCACTTTCTTCGCCCGAGGCGTTTTCCATTGGACGACCCAATAATATATATGCAAGGATGTCGGTCTGGCCCATGGCCGGTGATGAAAAGAGTTCTAACTGAGGCTGATTGAGGCTGCCTTTAAGCTTGAGGCCAGCGGTTACATTGTTAATGTGGCGCACTGCACGCAGGTCCAGCCCAGGATTGGATAACGGTCCGCCGGTATATAGTAGACGTCCGTGTTCTACATCCAGACGTTGACCATAGGCACGATAGCGTCCTTCAGGAACAGTTATTTCTCCGGTGGCTTTGGTTAGCTGACCAGGTTCATCTTCCAGTAACAGGCTGCCACTGAGTCGACCGTCAAAACCAAAACCGAATAAATTCACCTGCTCACCTAATGTCAAACGAATCTTTGTTCTATTTGACCATTGCTCCTGTGGTGGTTGTTCACCACCGATAATCACTGCATCTGATGAGACACGTGCTGCTGTGGTAATGTCTTTGGGTTGCAATTTGGCATAGGGAATATGAACCTTACCTGTAATATCAATAGTATGATCTTGAAGTTTGACTTGTAGATCTGACGATGCCTGTATCCGGGCCTCGGGGATACGTGAGACTTCAAACTGATCACCCTTGATTGTGATTGTGGTTGGCCAGCCAGCATTCCTATCAAGGGTGGTCTGGCCCTGAATTGCAAGCTTGCCATCACCAGAATGGGCATCAAGCTTAAAATTAAGCTGTTTTAAACCATCGCTCTGACTCTTTAGGTTAAGCTGGTCTATGGTCAGCCCGAGCCTTGGTATGCGCAGGCTGCCATTAAGGAGTTGTGCATGACCACTTAACCTGGGTTGGCCAAGGGTACCAGTAACTGAGAGATTTAAATCCACTATTCCATGTAGCTCATATACTTCCGGCACCAATGCCTCAATTAATCCCAGATCATGACTGGTCAATGCTACGCTGGCTTGCAGTGGCTGATGATCACGTTTCAAGGTGAGCAGCTGGGCTCCCGGTAAAGCAACCTGACCATCAACTCGATCACCATTGTTCATCGCAAGGCCGATAGTGGCTACAACACCTTGATCGTTGAGTGTGACTTTTACTTTACCGCTACGATACTCCCAACGGTCACGTTCACCTTCCACTAACGGGTAGCTTATCGTACCTTTTGCTAATTCAAGATCAATATGCCCCAGGAGTCGATCTGGAGCACCAAACTCCAGTTCAGCTGTAACATCTACCGTGCCATCAAGTTGCAAATCAGCAGGCAACCATGGACTAAACAATAACAGCGGTAACTTACTCGCGTTAAGATCAGATCGCCATGTCGCATTCTTGTGATGTATGGTTGCGCATAAACTGGCCTGCTGGTTGTTATGCCAGCACAGTGATTCAAGAACAAGATTCTTTTTATTGAAAGTGAGCTTCGAGGGTGCTTTAAGCTGCCAGTTACCTAAGCGTAGACTTTCGATTCTGGCTTGTTTGATATAACCTTGCCAGCCATTAACATTTGTCTCACCCTGAATTTCAATATGTGTTGTCGCAAGTTCAGAAACAGCTTTAAGTTTAAGCAGGTTATTATCAGCATTGATCGCCAGCAATTGCATAACATAGTTATTTAGCTTGAGTGCCTGCGCCTCCAATTTAATATCAGTTTGTTGTCGCTGTAATAAATCAAACGCAATGACACCGTTGATAGTGCCGATCTCGTAGTCTTGCAGCTTCAATGCTTTACCATCGATGTTGACATTAATCATTGGTGCATTCCGTGGTCCGTTAAGTGAGCCACTGGCCTGAAGTTGACCCTGGGCTTGAGGGTAGAGTTCTGCCAGGTCACTAGTGGTAATGCGCCAGTCCAGCTTCAGAGTTTCACCCACACGTCCATTGGCACTAATCCGAGATCTGCCTGAGCGGAAATCAAGCCGAGTAATATCAAGACCTTTATTGTTCCAGCTCAGTGTACTGCGGAGAGAGACAGGATGATTACGTAAAGTTCCCTTCAGCTGAGAAATGTCGGCATCGGCAATCAGTTGACCGTTGTCAAAACGCCCCGTGCTGATCAGTTGACCGCTGAGCTTGCCTGGCCATTGTGGCAAGAGAATGGCAGGATTGATTTCGCTGGCAGTAGCTTTAGCTTTCCAGTTGAATCCAGGAGACCAGTTGAGCTGTCCGCTGGCGATGGCTTTGCCATCTAGCATAGTAACCTCTAACGAGTGAAAATTAATTCCGTCGAGGTTACCTTCACCTTTAGCATGCCAGGTGGAGTGGGGCGCTTGCGACCAGGGGCGATCAGTGTCTATTTCAAAGTTATAGTGATCAAGATTACCGACAATCGAGCCACTACCACTGGCACTGTTGAACCAGGCAGTATCTTTTAATGGCCAACGCAAATTCTGCCAATGTAAGCTAAGTACTAAATCACCACCTTTGACACCGGGCTGCCATTGGCCATGACCATCGATATGCGTTTCACTGACAGGGCTATGTAACCTCAGCTGGTCAATCTGAATACGGTTATCACTGAGACGTTGAAGATTGAACCTGGCATCAAATGGCCCCATATCGACATGGTTTGCATCGAGAATGCCTGAGACTGTAGCTGTAGTAAGGTCGCCTTTTCCTTGCAGTTGCAGCTCACCACTCACGGCTGGCCAGTCAACCAAAAGTTCTGCAGTATTGAATTTAGTTATATCAGCTTTTGCCTGCCAATTTAGTTGATCAAGCAGGTTATTTAGTTCGCCACTCAGAGACATCTGGAGTGGACCATGTAACAGCTGTTTTATCCGTGTTTTTTGAATGTTACCAGAGAGTTGACCACTGCCTTTTATTACTGTTTTGGTGGGAAGTTTAAGCTGCCATTGAATATTAAGGTCATGACGGTAGTGACGTAATAACTGAATGCCTCCTTTGATTTTCAGGCTGTAGATATCGTGAGTAATATCAAGCGCATTAATATCGAGCTGGCTGAACAGGGTGGACGCGTTGAGCCTGATCTGTTTAAGGTCAATAGTTTGCTCGTTCTGGCTGATACTAAAATCATCAATAACAGTATCTTTAACATCTACACGCCAGGGTAGGTGAATTGCAGGCAGCTTGAGTGGCTGCTCCGTTTCAGCTGACGTAGGCACAATGATTTTTAGGGATTGGACATGAAGACGGTTGATATCGATTTGGGTAACCAGCAGCGCGCTGAGTTGCCAATCGAGAATGATCTGATCGGCTTTAATGAGTACTCCATCCTGTTGATACTCAATACCTTTAGCTGTGATAGGGCCAAGTAACCTTCCCTCCAGTTCATTCAAGGTTAAGTGACCCGGCAGATAAGGTTCGGCCTGGTGAAATGCCCAGTGTAGGCCGCTCTCGGTAGCTGTAAGCCATGTCAGTAAACTGATTGGGATCAATAGTAAAGCAAGCAAGAGTATGCGCAGTACCCGCTTCATAAATCTGGCCCGATGTTGATATGGATACGCCAGGGGTGACCATCACGGCTGACTGCGCTGGCCAGATCAATGCGTATCGGTCCCACCGGTGACTGCCAGCGTAGGCCAAAGCCAGCACCACGTTCCAGTTTGTCGTCGAGGTTATCGATGGCATTACCGCCATCATAGAACAGCGCTACGCCCCATTTTCCATTGAAGCTATGTTCAAATTCGATACTGCCCGTCATGAGATATTGCCCACCAATCACCTTACCATTTACATCCACCGGACCGAGTGACTGGTAAGCGTAACCACGTACACTTTGCGCCCCCCCGGCAAAGAAACGCACCGATGAAGGAAGCTGATCAAATGCCTGTGTCCAGGTGCTGCCGAGTCGGCCACGGGTGATGATACGATTATGCTGTCCCAGCGAGTTAATGACTTTTATGCCGCCCTGAAGTTGCGCAAAATCGGTATCGGAGATCAGTTGTTCACTGGCACCACGCAGGCCGATATCAAAGCGCATACCGTCAACTGTGTAAATAAAATTTTTGCCCCAGGTACGACTCCAGTTAACACCAGGCATGAGTAGTGTGGAATCCCCACTGGTATCAGCAACAATATAATCCTCCTGTTGATAATTAAGTGAAATCGATTCACGCCAGGCACCACGACTGCGATTGAGGCTGGCACCGACGGTACGAACAGTACTATCGCTGCTATCAGTCTTTTCATTGACAACACCGGTGCTGTATATCAGTTGGTCCGTACGTGGGTTAAGTACCGGTACGCGGTAATTGGCACTGAGGCTATAACCGATCTCTGAGACCTTGGCTTCTGTGCTGATACGGTGACCACGGGAATTCAGGCGTGGCATGTCCCAGCCGAATTTTGCACGGGCACCGGTATCGCTACTATAGCCAAGCCCAAAACTGAAGCGATGTCGTTTGCGAGGTGCCAGTGTGACGGAAACAGGAATTTCAATTTTGTCGAGCTGTGGTTCACCGGGAGAGACTTCAACCGTCTGAAAATAGTCACTGTCATTCAGTGCCTGTTGCAAATTAATCAGTTCAGTAAGTGTATATGGTGTACCTCTGTCAAAACTAATATAACGATGTAAAAGCTCAGTATCGAGTACATTCTGCTTTAGCTTTATTTCACCAAAATTATATCGTGGACCACCATTATAGTTCAGGTGAACACGAGCTTCATAAGCATCGAGATCAATTTCTACACGATGTTCAACAAAACGAGCATTGAAATAGCCGCGCTCAGAGGCAAGCTTGGCCAGACTAGCTTTGAATTTTTCATAATCCACATGTCTAAACACTTCTCCTTTGCGTAGTGGTGGTTCCTGGATTAATGCTTTAACTTCAGGGTCATTAGCCATTTCTTCACTTAATGCAAAGTTGAATTCACTAATGGGTAAGCCTGGTCCGGGGTTGATGGTATAAGTCGCCTGCCAATGATCCGGCGTGGATTGTTTCAATACAGATTCAATTACAGGTCGGTAATAGCCAAACGGTTGCAAGGCTTGTTTTATATCCTGTACTGCTTTTTGATGAAGACGACGTAGCCGGCCTTCGCTCATTAAGGTGTGATCTTTTTGTTGTTCAATGCTCAGGAACAAGCGGACATTATCTTCCACTGATTTGTCGATTCCATTAATGACAACATCGACCTTGACCTGTGCATACAGTGTTGTAGTGCAAAAAATGGCCAATAAAGCTAGCAGCAGTCGCTGCATTGTATACATCCCGGTTCCTTAATGTGCCAAGCTTTAGTTTGATAGTTTGCTATCAATCGTTTTAACTGGAAATGGCTCAGTGACACTCCCTGCGTAAATACTGCGATGAGGAAATGGTATTTCGATACCATGTTCATCAAAACCGTTTTTGATTTCTTCATGAATACTGTTTTTCAGATTAAGAAAGTTTTCTCGTTTGGCCCATACTGAATACTGAATATCTAAAGATGATTCACCAAAGCCCTGGAAAATATAAAGTGGTTTAGGCTCCTCAAGACAGAGTGGGTTTTTTTCTGCAATAGCATCGAGGACTGTGCGTACTTGTTTCAGGTCTTCTTTGTAAGCAACACCTACTAATACATCTATACGTCGAATTGGAAATCGAGTAAGGGTAGTGACTTCTGATTTAATTAGTGTTTCATTTGGAATACGTACAAAAAGATTATCATACGTACGTAATTTAACGGAAAGCAGGTCGATGGATAGTACTTCACCTGTGGTGGCACCAACACGAATACTATCACCAACAGTAAATGGACGTTCTGCCATCAAGAACAGACCACTGATCAGGTTAGATGCCGATGTCTGAGAGGCAAAACCAATGGCAACACTGAAAATACCCGCAGCACCTAAGAGTACACCGAGATTAAATCCGAGTTCATGTAACGCAGCAATCAAAAAGAGGCAAAGAATAAAATAGTAACTGCCTCGTTTAAGCAGCATGGCATGATGGCTGTCCATTTTTTTTCCAGCCACTCTCAGCAGTGCAGAACTCACCAGTTTAGCGACAGTCGCACCCACGATGACTACTAGAATAGCGCGCGTTATATCCCAAATTTTATCGCTGGTTAAAAAATCAATGATATCAGCCCAGAATGCATTCATAGTTATCTCCTGATCAATCTTTAGCTGAATACTGCATTAAATGCACGAATCAATGAACCGTTGCCTGCCTTATTACGCGATTCGCTAAGTAGCTGTGCCATCTCTGCTTCTTTCGGTGGTTGGTTATCTATTTTAAGTTCAGCTACATCACCATCTTTTTCCCGAATCAGGGTAACTTGTGGCGTCCAAAGCTGTCCGTCAACAGCTGCATATAAAGGCAATAACGGCGCAGGCAAATTTAACCGCTCCAATGAAAGATTTGTATCTGCCATATTACGAATCAGCACTGGAGTAATTGCACGGTGTGGACGTTGTGGTATTTCGTCAAGATTCAGGCGGCAGTGAGTGGTCGATGCGTAGCAAAGTTCGCCTTCAAGGGTAGAAGGCCCAAACCATGTATCCGATGGACGTTGTATAGCAATAATTTTCAATATTTTTTTGGGCCTGGAGTCAATTGCTAATTCCAGCCATAACGGCAAACTGACATATAGTGTTACTTCTTCACCAGCAGTCAGATTAAATGGTGTACTTGGCCTTGATATCACAGGACGATCAGGCAGTAGTGGCGTTACGAGAAGCGGCTCAGTTGAATCATGAAAAACATAGCGTGAGTTTTCACTTAAGGATTCAGGCAGCTCATTAGTGTCTTCAATTAACTCGATAGTAGTATTATTGTCATGATCATCCTTGCGTTCAAATGCAATCTGCCACTCAGTACTCATGCGACGTACGATAAGCCTCAACGGACCGATATTCCATTGTTTGCTTTGTTCTTGCTTAAGTGTAAAACTGCCCCACCAGATTGATGATGGGTGAGTGTCAATTGTCATAATATATCCTAGCAACGACCTATTTTATTCATTCACATACTTAAATCCAGATATAGATAAAAACCACGTTAATAAGCCTTTAATCTGCATAGCATATTTAAATGTATATTATTAAGTAGTTTGATCGTATACCGGTCATTTTTCCAGTTTATTTGAATACATATTAATACAAAATGGATATGCTGAGGCTTCAATATCAAACTACTAATATGGGTCTTGTATTGAATTGTTTAAATACAACAAACAACTACTCTTATCTAAAATAGGCCTTGGTGACATACTGACTAATCATACGCTCAGTATTGAAGAATGAACCATTGATGGCAATAGTATTCCTCATTATTTCTATATAGGCATCACGATTATGGTAATACATGGGGATGATGATATTTTCGAGCTTGGAATAGAGAATATCGGCTTCATCATTGGTTGATGAGGCCGCATCGGATGTTTGTTGTTCTGAATTACTAATAGCCCATCCCGTCACGCCATCAATACAACCTTCTATCCACCAGCCATCAAGGATACTCAAGGAGGGAACACCATTGATGGCAGCTTTCATACCGCTGGTACCGGAGGCCTCCATCGGTGGCAGCGGCGTGTTAAGCCAAAGATCAACTCCTGCAGTCATCAACCTGCCAATTTCCATATCATAGTCAGGTAGATAGGCAATACGAACATCATTATTCAGAACATTTTTTATTTTGAAAATCTCACGGATTAATGCTTTGCCCTGTTCATCGTTCGGGTGTGCCTTACCTGCGAAAATGATCTGTATCGGCCCGCAATGACTTGCGATCTTTTTCAGATGATCCGGATCATTAAAAATCAACGTGGTACGCTTATACGGTGTAGCACGCCGAGCAAATCCCAGTGTCATCACACTCTTGTCCATGCCCGCATTACAGGTCTTATTCACATATTCAATCAAATGACGCTTCGCCAGCTGATGAGCCTGCCAGATATCATCATGTGCCAGACTAATGGCATAGCGAAGGCTTAAATTATCTTCCCGCCAGTCCGGTATTTTTCTATTAAACAATTCACGCATAGCATCGGAGGCCCAGGTGTAAGCATGAATGCCATTCGTAATCGAATTTATCTGATAGCCTTCAAACATTTTCCGTGAGGTTTCACGATGTTTCTTGGCCACTCCATTGATGTAATAACTGGCTGCAAGTGCCAGGTGGGTGAGATTCAGTTCGTTGTCGCAGCAAACTTCTTTTGCACACTCCTTGAATGGGTGGCACTGTTTTAGAACTCGGAAGGCCAGGGTAGTCGGAAAACGATCGTGTCCGGCATCAACTGGAGTGTGGGTGGTAAAAACACATTGTCGCCTGACCTTGTCGATATGTTCCGCTGTCGCTTTGATGTTGCCTAATTGTTGAGTCAGCTCCGTCATAAGTTCGAACACAAGCAGACTGGAGTGACCTTCATTCATGTGATAGCGTTGGATATTTGTATACGCTAGGGAACGAAGTATTCTAATACCACCGATTCCGAGTATCGCTTCCTGACACAGTCGATAGTAATCATCACCACCATAGAGCTTATCAGTTAAGGTCCGGTCATAATCTGAATTACCCTCCACATTGGTATCCAGTAGATAGACTGGCACGATGTGGCCACCATATCCGGTAATGTCATAGCGCCATGCACGTACAGTAACCTGACGATCTTCAAGTTCTACAGTCGCTTGTGCATCTACAGGCAGGAGATAATCATTAATTGGCCAGTTCACTGATTCTTCTGATTGCTGACCCTGATCATCCAGGCGTTGCCGAAAATAACCTTTTCGAGACAACAGGGTAATACCGGCCATGGCTATGCCTGAATCAGCAGCAGAACGCAAGGTATCACCCGCTAATACCCCAAGCCCACCTGAATAGGTCGGGATGGCCGACTCAAGACCAATTTCCATGGAGAAATATGCAATTGATATATCGTTATTCATGTTCGGTCAAATCAAGAACCCCAGGTTATATGAGATATGATGCTCGAGCGGATGGCATCTGTAAACTGCCAAACCTCATTAATCAACTGGTACGAGGATGGAGATTGAAGAATGTCATCGGTTTATATCAGTAAACTAATCTATCCAGCATGACACTGGCAAGCAAGATGAAAACACGTTACATTGGAAACATCCATTATATAGATAGGCTATGGTTATGGATGGAAGCTTTATAGTCCTGAGCACTGCATTAGCTGTTGATCCACAACAACTTCTGCAGGTGGATATGATTTTTCGTATTATTCTTCAGTTACTTCTGCTGATCGCCTCAGCATTTTTCTCCGGCTCCGAAACCGCACTGTTTTCACTATCCCGTTTAGATCTGCAGCAGCTGCGGCGAGATAAGAATCCACGTTTTGATTTACTGCAATCGTTACTGGAGCGACCGCGTCAGTTGATTATTTCCATCCTTTGCGGCAATGAAATTATAAATGTGGCCGCAGCAGCCAATATGACCGGTATCCTGGTGGCACTGTATGGTGCAGAATTGGGTGGGGTACTCACAATCCTGGTAATGGTTCCATTGCTGTTACTGTTTGGCGAAGTGACGCCAAAGACTATTGCCGTTTCCGATCCCATTAAGATCAGTACCCGGATTATTGCATTACCGCTAAGTATCTGGATCAAATTCATCACACCTTTCCGCTGGTTGATTCGTCTGCTAGCCGACCAACTTACTACAAAGCTTGTAGGTGAGGAAACTGCAGCAGAAAATATACTCCAGGTGGATGAGTTTCGTACCCTGGTCGATGAGGTAACCAAGGGTGGTGAGCTCAGCGCCAGGGAGCGCGCCCTTATTTACAATTTGCTGGAAGCGGGTACTACCGAGGTTATAGAAATCATGATTCCACGGACACAAACCGCGTTTATTGATGTAGAGATGCCGGTTGTGGATATCGTTGAGCAGGTACGTTCTCTACGCTATACCCGACTACCAGTTTTTCGCGATAGTCGCGACAATCTAGTTGGATTTATTCATGCTGAGGATATTCTGCAGCGAGTACTGGATGATGCAGATTTCACTCACATGAAAATTGAAGATATTTTACGGCCACTGGTCATCGTGCCATCAACAAAGAAGGTAGATGAGATGTTTGATTTCTTCCTGGATCATAAGGTCCAGGCTGTGGCCATCTTGAATGAATTCGGTGGTATCGATGGTCTGGTCACTCTGAAGAGTGTACTCAGCTTCGTGTTCGGAAAAATCACACCTGAAACCACACGACAACAGGTCTATACCCAGTTAGCTGAGAATATGTTTGAAGTCGACGGGGATATGAAACTAACAGACTTTGAAAATCTGACCAATTTCGGCATTACTGATCATCGCATGACCACCATTGGTGGAGTGGTGTTGCGGCAATTGGACCGGCTGCCTCAGGTAGGTGATGCCACCACTGCCGAAGGCGTCGTGTTGACGGTGTTAGAAATGAAAGGAAACCGCATCGCACGATTATCTGCTTGTAAAGGTGGCTCTAATAAAACAATAGAGGTTCAACAGGAATCTATTGATGAAGACACAAATTCAGGCAACAACTGATTAGTGGTGAAGTAATAATGGATATAGTACTGATTATTCTAGCCATGCTGGCATTACTACTGCTACAGGGATTTTTTTCCGGTTCGGAAATTGCACTGGTGCATGCAAATCGGTTGAAGTTGCATCACCTTGCAAATCAGGGACATCGTGGTGCCAGTCTGGTATTGAAGCTGTTTCGTAAACCCGAGGTGCTGCTGGGGACATCCCTGGTGGGTACTAATTTTTCGGTTGTCGTACTGACTACCTTAGGCACGATACTGATGATCCGCTTCTTCGGTGAATACGGTGATTTGTATGCCTTTCTGTTTTATACACCCATATTCCTTATCCTGGGTGAAGTCGTACCGAAAAGCGTATACCAGCAAAAGGCCGATGAACTGGCACCAGTCATCATCTATCCTATGCAATTCTTCTCCTTTTTGTTCTATCCGGTGGTGTTCATTTTCTCATGGGTAGCGCGTAGAGTCGCACACCTGGCGGGTGTTGAAGTTGCTCATCGCGAGTTATTCACCAATCGCGAGCAGATACGCACAGTCATAGAAATGGCAGAGCAGGGTGCAGACATCGATGTATTTGATCGTGATCGCATCATGCGAGTGACGCGTTTTGCCGATACCACAGTGGGAGAAGTAATGATTCCCATTACCGAAATAACAACGCTTGGCAATGACAAAACGACCCGGGATGCTATTTATCTGGCACGTCAGCGTGCACATTTTCGCCTGCCTGTATATGAAGGCGAGCATAATCAGATCATTGGCGTCGTGAGTTTTACCATGTGGGACCTGATGGAGTCTAAACTTATAGAGCAACCCTTATCTGACTTGATCAAACCTGCATACTATGTGACCGCGCATCAACTACTGGATGAGTTGTTACCAGAATTACAACAGCGTCATGACCATATGGCTGTGGTGATTGACGAGTTTGGCTCTGCTATTGGCATGATTACTCTAGAAGATATTCTGGAGGAAGTTGTCGGCGAGGTGATGAACGTCGGTTACACATTTGAAAGTCATTTGCCACGCCACAAGTACACTATTGAGGTAGTTGAAAGCGGTGGATATTTGATGGATGGGCGTGTACCGATTACTGAAGCGGCTGCTCTGCTAGAAACCTCGTTACCTTCTGCGGACGCACATACTGTTGGCGGTATGGTTATTGCTCATTTGCGGCATATCCCGGTGCAAGGTGAATCTATTCTGCAGGCTGGCTATCGTTTTACTGTAGAACAAACCACTGACCGCGGTATTGCAAAACTTCGCGTCGAAAAAAGTGGATAGTATATTTCTGACTAACCAACACAGTATATGACTTAACGACTCCTTATCACAGTCTGTAATGTGGCACGGAAGGTCATATTTTTACCAAAGGTGCGAGATTCATCCAGATCTTGTTTCACGTTAAAACTGTATGTCTCAGTTGTTGTGGAAACTTTTGGACCTATGTCTCTACATTCGATTTCCGGCATAGCCTGAATTGTTTCTAAACTTGGTTTAACAGTTGTACGCACGACAGTGAGTACAATAGTATTTTCGACCCGCTGATGGCTCACTTGTAAACCAGCGAAGTAATCTTCTGTTGAGTACTGCTTTTCTATTTCTCCTGTTGGAAGTCGGTGACAATGCACCTTTAGATAGCGACGCTTGAAGCCTTTTGACCACTTGGCAGGCTTCTCTGAAACATAAGTGGTTCCAACTTCAACCCGGTAGTTGTCCTGAAGAAGTTCAAATCTTAATAGCCAAAGATCAGAAGCGTAAACTGAAACCCCTGTGCTGAATAGAGTCACAAAAACCAAAGAACGTATCGGCATTTAGCTAATCTCCTAAACTATTAATGGTATATCCATTTCGATTTTTATAATTTAGAGTATTTTCGAAGCAACATTTTTTCTGTTTCCACCAGGATGAGTACAGATGATGTGACAACAATAACACGCAACCAGGCTTCGAGACTCATGGCTGTGGTAGCGAATAGAGTTTGCATGGGGCCAAGATATGTAAAACCCAGTTGGATTAATAATAACAGGCCGATAGCATATAGAACATAACGGTTGCCAGATAATCCCTCGAAGGTTAATGCGGGTGCCAGCAGATAACGGGCACTGAACAGATAGAATATTTCAAACATTACTAATGTATTGACGGCTACGGTGCGAGCGAGCTCAATGGAAGCACCATGCTCACGTTCCCACAAGAACAACCCGAAGGTACCAGTGACAAGAATCATGGACACAAAAATGATACGCCAGACAAGAAAACCGGACAGAATTGGATCACTAGGGTTTCTTGGGGCGCGTGACATGACATTACGTTCTGCCGGTTCGAAAGCCAGGGTCAGCGCCAGTGTGATGGCAGTGATCATGTTGATCCACAGTATTTGCACCGGTGTGATAGGTAGCATTCGCCCAAAAATGATTGCAGCAATAATAGTGAATGCCTCACCACCATTGGTTGGCAATACAAAGATCAGTGATTTTTTCAGGTTGTCGTAAACCGTACGGCCTTCTTCAACTGCATGGGCGATAGATGCGAAATTATCATCGGTTAACACCATTTCCGCGGATTCTTTAGCAACCTCGGTTCCTTTTAGGCCCATAGCAACACCTACGTCAGCACGTTTCAACGCAGGTGCATCGTTGACACCATCTCCAGTCATGGAAACTACTTCTCCTGCTGCCTGTAGTGCGGTTACAAGTTGCAGCTTCTGTTCCGGTGAAACACGGGCGAAAATATCAGACCGTTGTACGGCTTCATGCAATTGGGTTTCAGTATAGGTTTCCAGTTCACTACCTTTAACGACTGTTACCCCATCGCCAATACCCATCTGGGCACCGATGGCACGCGCGGTAATGGCATGATCACCAGTAATCATTTTTACGCGAATACCAGCAGATTGGCAGACACGTACTGCTTCAGTTGCCTCGTCACGAGGAGGATCAATGATGCCAATAATACCCAGCAGAGTAAGCCCGGTCTCAACATTACTAAAGGCCAGGGTTTGCTGATCGGCCGTAGTGGGTTTGAAAGCGATGGCCAGTAGTCTTTGGCCACGGGTGGCCATATTGTCCATACAGGAATCCCAGTAAGTCCTATCAAGCGGTGTGTCGTCACCTCGCATGCGTTGTAGATGGCACATCTCCAATACCCGTTCTGGTGCACCTTTCAGATAGATAAAACCATGACCGCTATGATCGTGATGCAGGCTCGCCATGAAGCGATGTTGTGACTCAAAAGGAATGGCATCGGTACGAGGGTACTGGGACTGACAAAGATCATGATTAAGCCCGGCTTTTAATGCCATCGTGACCAGTGCACCTTCAGTTGGATCACCCTGCATCTGCCATTGGCCATCACTTTCTGTGAGTGTCGCATCGTTACACAGCAGTGAAGCCTGGGCAATTTCTTTCAATAGCGGGAATTCACCGGAGGTAATGCCCTGGTCATCCAGTGTAAAACCACCGTGCGGGTCATAACCAACACCACTGACTTCACAGATACCCGCCCCAGTAGTTACGGTTTTTACCGTCATTTCATTGCGGGTTAGGGTACCGGTTTTGTCGGAACAGATGACAGTTACTGAACCCAGGGTTTCTACAGCAGGCAGGCGGCGAATAATTGCATTCTTTTTCGCCATGCGCTGCACACCAATGGCCAGGGTAATGGTCATAATGGCCGGTAATCCTTCAGGAATACCGGCGACTGCCAAACCAACGGCAGCAAGGAACATTTCACTAACAGAATAGTCTTGAAGCAGAACACCATATCCAAAGGTGGCACCAGCTATGATACCTATAGCGATGGTTAGCCACTTGGCAAAGGTTGCCATTTGTCGCAGCAGGGGAGTGGTCAGTACCTGGACATGTCGTAACATCTGGCTAATACGACCGATTTCGGTGCGGTCACCTGTCGCCACCACAACGCCTTGTCCTTGTCCAAAGGTGACTAACGTGCCCGAATAAGCCAGGCATTTTCGGTCTCCAATGGCGGCGTGTTCTGGCACCGCTTGAGTTGTTTTTTCAACGGGAACCGATTCACCCGTTAGCATGGCTTCATCGATGCGCAGCTCACGAATTTTAAACAGGCGCAGATCAGCCGGCACCTTATCACCGGACTGCAGCAATACCACATCGCCGGGTACCAGCTGGTCAGCAGCAAGACTGACAAATTTGCCATCACGCCTAACCATGGCTTGTTGCGAAAGCATGTTACGGATCGCATCAAGGGCTTTTTCAGCTTTACCTTCCTGAATAAACCCAATGATAGCATTCAGTACGACTACACCCAGGATAACGCCGCTGTCCACCCAGTGGCCCAGCAGGGCAGTAACAATACCGGACCCAAGCAGTACATAAATTAGAACGTTATGAAACTGTGCCAGAAAGCGCGCCAGTGGACCTTTTTTCCTTGCTGGTCGTAAACGATTGGCACCGTATTCTTCAAGGCGCATTTCTGCATCCTGTTGCGACAACCCATTTGAAGAAGTCGTATTCTTCTCAAGTACTATACTGATATCATCACTATGCCAGGATGATGAAACAGTGGCATTTTCATTAGTCATTTTAATGCTCCTAGCAATACCACATGCATACTATGGGCTGTCCGATCATGTGTCAGTGGGCCAGGTATACCTGGACACCTTATACCTGTAAATTAAGTTAGCTGCTAAAAACAAAAGTAAATAGAATCATATATAAATACTATTCATTATATACATAACAGAAAATACATAGTGTTGTATATCATTTTATATTCGTTTGTAGCTATCAACGATGCGCCATCACACTATCTGGATTATTAGAAAATAAGCTCTGCTGAATACGAAGTTATTATCTCCTCAGGTGAGAGCTCTTCGTAAAAATGATTAACCTTTCTAACCACTTGGAGTAGATACTCCAAACATCATCTACCTACACGTCATGACCTTACTTGTTGGCTGCGATCTACGATACGATGGGAGGAATAAAGCTTACTGTGTCAAAATAAACAACAATGTTTATAATGAACTATTTTACTGGGTTTACCGACTACCAGCATATTAGGAATAAATAAAAAACCCTCCCTGGGTTAGAGAGGGTTCAGGTTGACAACAGTATTATTGATTAACTATTTTAATTTCGACCCGACGATTTTCGGCACGACCTTTCGGTGTCTCATTCGTAGCCACTGGACGACTCTCACCAAAACCTCGAGATGTGATATTAGCAGGTTTTATACCTCCAACCTCGATCAGAAATTTTGCAACCTTGCCGGCACGTGCATCTGAGAGTAGCTGGTTAGTGGTGTCGTTACCTGTAGCATCAGTGTGTCCACTAACTTCAATACGTGCTCCAGGAAACATTTGGATGGCCAGAATAATCTTATTCATCAGCGGGAAATTACCAGTCTGAATTTCACTCTGGCCAATTGGAAACTGGAAGCCATGAGCAGAGATCAGCACATTTTCTCGCTGACGATAGACATTGGCTTCATCTTCATTGAACATGGCCTGAACCCGTTCAAATTTTAGTTTGTCTTCACGTTCTTTCTGCTGTTGAGATTGACGCTCTTTTTCGGTCATCGCCAATTTTTTCTGATACTTCTCTTCAGTCGCCTTGAGCTGTTCTTCTGTTGCCTTGAGCTGACCCTGTGCTTGTTGTTTTGATTTTTGCAGCTGCTCACGAGTCAAATTTCGCTCATTCACTACACTGGCCACTGAGTTTCTCAAACCAAGCACTACACTATCATTTGGTTCGTTAAATGGCAGTTGCCCACCTAGTGGCTCATTGATTGTCTCGAGTTGTTGCTGATGAGACAACACAATATCCTCCAGGGTGTAATCGCGTCGATCAAAGTCCTTGATTGTTTCAGTGATGGCTGCACTTTTTTCTGCCAGCCAACTGGCTTTTTTAGCATGAATATCGGCCTTGTCAGTTTGGGTGCGATCAGCATCCAGTATTGACACGGCTAGCGCCAGTTCCTCTTCAGCTTGCGCCAAGGTTTTCGGGGCGTGTTTATCAGCACCTTGCTGTTTGGCGCTTGCTATTACTGTCCGCGCCAGATCAGCAGTGCCCTGTTTCAGGGCTTCCAGTTCAAGCTGTGAATAATCGGCGATCAGTTTCGGCCGGCGTTGCTTTGCCTTCTCGATATTGCCTGCTTCGATTAAGGCGGCAGTATTTTTAAGGTCATTATCCAGCTCTGCTATTGTGACGCTCTTCAGGGAACTAACACCGGCAGCATAGGCTCGATCACGGACCTGTAATACTTCAGACAGGACTTGACGGCTGTTTTCGGTATCACGGTTAAGTCTGGGTATGAGTTTCAAACCCTGATTCGCTGCAGTTTGAGCGTCTGGGTTATTGTTGCTCTGCGCTGCTGACATAGCCCTATCCAGCAAACGTCTTGCCTCTGTATAGCTTTCTGGTGCCAGCAGCTCCGCACCATTATCCCTGGCTTGCAGAAGAGCGGTATTTAGATTCGCCACTTGCGGGTTCTGGCTCAGAGCCTGATCATGGGTTAGTTGAGGTTGTGATGCACAACCAACCATAGTTGTTACCATCATTATCAGGTTCAGGCTGAGTAGGCCTATTGTCATTTTCATTGTTATTTCCCTCATTAAAGGATAGTCAAAGCTTCCAGGAAAAATATTGTTACTCGATCTAGGTCATGGTTTATCACAGACTGTATTCTCAGCTAAAATTCTACATATCAAGCTGAAAAAATTTTGGTCGACTACAAACAGGGTAACCCTGTTTTGTAGTAACTACATTTTTTACGCCGATCAGAGTGGCACGTCAATACAGTCAAGTCAGTGATTAGTTTTTTTCAGTTATTCAATTGCCCGAGAGTGCAGAACCTTGATGGCACTGATAGAAATGAAGAGGCACTGTGTCTGTTTAAATATAAAATCGACCTGGACGAACTCCGGGAATATTACTGACCGTGATGCCATCAGCCTGGTCACAGCAGAAACAATGTAGCTAGCCCAAGAAAGCTTAGGAAACCTACCACATCGGTGACTGTTGTTAAGACAACGGCACCGGAAAGGGCGGGATCTATGCCCATACGTAACAGTATTACGGGTATCAATACGCCTGAAAATGCTGCTGCCACCAGGTTCAGCATCATCGCTGCAGCTATTATCAGAGCGATACCTGAATCCTGAAACCAGGCAAAGGTTACAATCGATACCACAATGGCCCAGGCAAATCCATTGAGTACTCCAACAGCAAGTTCTTTATTGCCCAACCAGCGTAGATTGGCACTGCTCACCTGTCCTAACGCAAGACCTCGAATGGTCAGGGTCAGTGTCTGGCTGCCAGCAATGCCGCCCATGCTTGCGACCACTGGCATCAACACAGCCAGGGCGACGATTTTATCGAGCACGGCTTCAAAACGACCAATGACCCAGGCAGCCATGAATACCGTGATCAGATTTATCCCCAGCCAGAGTGCACGACGTTTCGCACTAGGTAATACTGGGGCGAACAGATCTTCATCTTCATTCAGACCGGCACTAGCCAGTAAGGCCTTGTCGGCTTCGGCCAGAATGATGTCCACAACGTTATCCACTGTAATACGTCCCAGCAGTTTGTTTTGCTCATCGACGACGGCTACAGAGTCCAGATCTCTTCGCTCGAACAGGTGGGCGACATCATGATCATAAGCATCAACCTGTACACGGTCGGCAGCTTCTTGCATGATGTCAGCTACCTGGGTATTGGGGTGTTCAGAAACAGCGTCGGCCAGTGTCAATTTGCCCAGATAGATGCCTTGATCATCCGTCACCATCAGTGCATCGGTATGCGCTGGCAATGGTTTCAGGCGACGCAGATAACGCAGTACCACAGCGAGCGTGACATCCTTGCGCACACTGATAACATCGGTACTCATCAGCCGCCCAGCTGTGCCTTCGGCAAACGACAGAGTGGTTTCCAGTCGTTGGCGACGATCGTCATCTAACGATTCGAGTATTGCCTCATTGATGTGCTCAGGCAGTTCATCCATGACATCGGCGAGATCTTCCACGTCCATGGTCTCTGTAGCGGCAACCACATCAGTATGTGCCATTTCACCAAGGATACTGCCTCGCACTTCTTCGCCAAGGTAGGTTAGTGTCTCACCCTCAAGTTCCTGTGGCAGCAACTGCCACAGGCGCTGGCGTAGCTCAGGCGGCAGTGATTCCAGCAGGCCGGCGATTTCAGCGACATGTAATTTTTCTAGATGGGCGCTGACAGCGATATTATCTTCAGCTTTTAACTGTCCGATGATGTAATCGACTAGATTGAATTCGGTGGATTCTTCGATGGGATCAGAAACATGAGTCATTAGTTTATTAGCTTCCTGTTAGCATTGGTTAAGAATTATCTGAAGATGTCTCTTTATTCTGATCTTCTTCATCTGAAATATTCAGCTTTTCAATATGCAGATTGCCGACACGGTGATTTTCCACACTTAGTATGATGAAGCGGAAACCGTACTTAACCACTTCATTGCCGGCCTTAGGCATTTCGCCTAAAGCTGTCATACACAGGCCAGAGAGGGTGTTAGCATCCAGTTCATCAGGTACGATAAGTCCGATGCTACGTTCAGCATCCGTCAAGGATACCAGTCCATCGGCTTCCCAATGATTTTCATCGAGAGGGGTGATGCTGTAAGAAGTTGTGAAAGAATCAGTTTCATCCTCAATATCACCTACAATCTCTTCCAGCAAGTCCTCCAGTGTGATGATGCCAACCAGATCGCCGTATTCATCGGCCACCAGTGCCATGTGAGCACGTTTGGCGCGCATGTCATTAAATAATCGAGCCACTTTCTGTGACTCGGGCACGATAAATGGCTCACGACAAAAACGGCGCAGATTAGTCCAGGGTTCCTTATCTTCTCGCAGCATGGCTGCATACAGGTCTTTGGCCAATATGATGCCGATAATTTCTTCATTGTTTTCACTATCAACCAAAGGAAAACGGGAATGACCACTATCACGGATGGCGGTGAGATTATCATCAGAATCACCATTAATATCCAGTATTATTAGTGATGTGCGAGGGATCATGACGCGGCCGACATGGCGCTGATCGAACTCGAACAGATTCCTCAGCATTTCTGCCTTATCAGCCCCCAGTTCACCATGCTCCCCGGAGGTGGCCACCAATCCTTTCAGTTCATCATGACTGAAGACATCAGCATGTGTTGCTTCTGCGACTTTAAACAGTGAAAGAATCTTGCTGGTCGAGGCGTTAAGTAACCAGTTGAGTGGAAACACGACTAGATATGCCATGTGTAGTGGATAAGCCACCCAAAGCGCAACCGGCTCCGCTTTGCGTATAGCCAGGGTTTTAGGGACCTGTTCACCGATGACTATATGAAGTGAAGAGAAAATCAAAAAGCCAACAATAAATGCCGATGTATGTAGCATCGCCTCAGGTATCCCCATAGTATGAAATAGCGGTTCTAGAAGTGCTGCCACGGCTGGCTCACCCACCCAGCCGAGTCCCAACGACGCCATGGTAATACCCAACTGACATGCAGCCAGATAAGCTTCGAGTTTGTGCTGGATACGTAAGGTGAGTGCAGCAGCTGAACGGCCTTCACTGGCCAGGGTTTCGATACGAAAGCCTCGAGCCTTAACCAGAGCAAACTCGGCGGCAACAAAAAAACCATTGGCAGCAAGCAAAACGAATATTGCCACCAGGTTGAGCGAAATATTTTCCATCATTGTTCCTAAAAAGTTTAGCCCTGACCAACAGAATACAAGACTTTACGAATCATAAGACAATTACATATAGATTTTTACTTATTTCATCAGTCATAAAAATGATAAACGGATAAAGCATCATTTTTTAAAGGCTTCATTCAGTGGTAACGAAAATTTTCTGGTAGGCCAAATGATACTTACTTAGTAGATAATTACAGTTCGCGAGATGGATTATTTGTTGATGACGCGTTACATTAAGAATGTCAAGATCACACGTTATACGTCAGTGTTCGATAGAAGTGGCCGATTGGTCGACTAGTGTAACTAGCATGCCGTTAATTTAGGTAAATATGAGTAGCAAAAATATTCTGCCTTTTTAACTAAAGTACAGTTATAAAGTGATACGCAGATCTGAAAGCCTTATTTTACAGGTGGCATAAATATATGAATGAATCAGTTTCTATATTCGAAGGCTTAACTGCGGGATTACAGAGTCTACTAACACAGGCACTCATGTATCTGCCAAAGGTCGTCGCTGCAGTGCTGGTACTGATAGTTGGCTGGCTAGTGGCGCGGTTACTGCGTCTGCTGGTCGTGCGCACAATCGGACGTCTGGACCTGCTTTGGCAACAGCTGATCTCGAAACGAGGTCTCGAGCAGTTGCAACCCCGCCATCCACCCATACGCGTAGTCGGCGAGCTAGTTTTCTGGGTATTGATGCTAATTTTTGTCGCTATGGCAACAGAGATCCTTGGGCTAGATATTTTTGGAACCTGGTTAAAACAAATTGTGACCTATCTACCTTTGGCCGTGGCCGGCTTACTCATTGTGTTGGCCGGATTTGTGGTTAGCTCCCTGGCCCGTGACCTGGTTGCTTCTGCAACAGTTACTGCCGGATTATCTCATGGAGACTTATTAGCACGTACGGTACAAATCGCTATTTTACTCACAGCCGTTGTTCTGGGTATCGATCAAATCGGTATCAATATAATGTTTCTGTCTGTAATTGCGGGAGTTGCCCTGGCTGCATTACTGGGCGGAGTTGCCTTAGCATTTGGTCTGGGTGCAGGCACTCATGTCAGCAATATCATTGCTGCTAATCAGTTGCGCCAGATTTATCAGGTTGGTGACCTGGTGAGAGTTGGCGATATTGAAGGTCGCATTGTAGATATTATGGTGTCTCGAGTAATTATTGAGTCAGACACAGTCAGTGTTGATGTTCCTGCAAAGATCTTTGATGAGCAAGTGACAATAATTGTTGAGAAAGGAAGTTAAGATGAAAGCGGATAACCCTCTGTCACGTGGGTTTCTTACAGCATATCCTGTGGACGCGGCACGGGTACTTGAGAAGCTGGCTGATAATCATGTCGCTGCCTTATTCAACGAATTATCGATATCAATAAGCACACCAGTAATAAGCGCGATGTTACCGGAGAAAGCATCGGCCTGTTTCGTGAAAATGCTACCATCCACAGTGGCAAAAATAATGACTGAACTGCCGATACCATCGGCTGCACGCATTTATCGTTTACTGGAAGCTGAGAAGCAAAAAGAGCTATCGGTTTTGCTATCAGTCAAAACCCGACATTTGATCGATCGTTACCTCGCATATCCTTTAACATCAGTTGGTGCTCTACTTGATCCAGATGTGGATTTATTGCCAGAAAATATAACAGTGGCCGATGCCCTTCGACGAGTGGAGAACGCTAAGCATCCGGTAATGTGTGAAATCTATATTATTAATGAGACACTTCAATTAGTTGGAGTGGTCGATCTTGGAAAATTATTGATTTCAAAACATCATGACAGGCTCCGGAACATTATGAGTCGAAAAACACATCCAATACTCGCACACGTCAATTCGGCCACATTACTCAATCATCCTGGATGGATACAGAGACGCAGGTTACCCATAGTCGAGCGTGACAACACAATAGTTGGAGTACTTGATCACAAAAGACTGCAGGAATTCCTGGGTGAAACAGGCGTAGCCACCGCACCAGACCCAATAGATAATCTTCTATCTCTGGCAAGTTTATACTGGCTCAGTCTGGCTCAGTTGTTAGATGCCCTGTTGGGTAATGCAAGAACGGACAGGGGAGATAAATAATGAGCACAGATGTTCTCCACGTTATTCAAGCCCTTAACCAGTCATTCCTACGGCAACATCCATTACCCGGGCAACAAGCTGCAAATCAACTGTCTCTTGAGGACCTTGTTGAGTTATTCCAGGCACTGCCTCCAGCAGACATGATTCAGTTATGGGATGGGTTAATGCTGGATGTCGCAACTTCCTTACTGCAACACCTGCCTGAGAAAAATGTTCGGCAAATTCTGCAACGGGGTGATCCCGTTTATACGGCTCGAGTGTTAGTGAGGTTGCCTGCGGAAGATCGCCAGAAAAAAATACAACTGGTTGATAGCACGAGACAACGCGAATTAAGCTCATTGGTACAGTACCCTGAAGATAGTGCAGGCGCACTGATGGATCCACGTTTTCTACCATTGAGTGAATCTCTTACCGCAAGGGAAGTTTTGCATAGAATTCGTAAATTCAAACCGCACTTTACACGCCAGCTTTACATTATTGATAGAGAAGGGAACCTGCAAGGTATGGTTGAGATGCATCGACTAGCGCTTGCTGACGGTAACCAAAAATTGATTGAACTGGCGCAGTCTGTGCCAGGGTTTGTGACAGCAACTGCAACAAGGGAAGAGGTAGTCGAACAATTGGAAACCCATCGAGTCACCGACCTACCAGTTATCGATATTACAGGACGGCTTATCGGTATCATTCGTTATGATGCGCTTGTTGATGCGGTACGTGAAGAAAGCAGCATTGATATGCTCACCATGGTCGGTGCCAGTCGGGATGAACGAGCTCTGTCTCATGTAGGATTTGTTGTGCGTAAACGCTTACCATGGCTAACAATTAATTTGTTAACCGCATTTTTAGCTGCGGCAGTAGTGGGTATATTTGAACAAACCATTGCACAATTCACCGCGTTGGCTGTGCTTCTACCCGTAGTTGCTGGACAGTCTGGAAATACGGGCGCCCAGGCCCTTGCTGTTACCATGCGTGGCCTCGCGCTAAGGGAAATCGGTACCAGCCAATGGTTTCGTGTTGCCTTAAAGGAAGTCGGTGCAGCATTTATCAATGGCGTTGCCATTGCTCTTTTTACGTCATTTGGTGTGTTCATCTGGAGTTCATCTATGGGGCTTGCACTGGTGATAGGCATATCCATGGTTATTGCGATGATCGCAGCCGCTTTTTCCGGTGCAATTATTCCTGTCATCCTGTCATCATTAGGGCAGGACCCAGCACAATCATCCTCAATAATTCTGACAACAGTAACTGATGTGGTCGGCTTTTTTGCTTTCTTAGGTATAGCCACATTATTGTCTGGAATGTTGTAATTATGCAAAACAGTTTTTTTCTTATTGGTATGTTGGCTGGTGGGCTTGGCCTGTTCCTGTTAGCAGTAAACATGATTACCGATGGTCTCAGGCTGGCTGCAGGTCATGCCTTGCGTGACATACTGGGCAAGTGGACCCGTACACCTTTACGCGGTATTTTTTCCGGTCTTTCTATTACAGCCATAGTGCAATCATCCAGCGCAATTACGGTCGCAACTATCGGTTTTGTAAATGCTGGCCTTATCACCATGTACCAGGCCCTGGGTGTTATCTATGGTGCCAATATCGGTACAACCATGACCGGATGGCTAGTGGCCATTATCGGCTTCAAAATCAATGTGGAATCCTTTGCACTGCCACTGATAGGTATTGGCATGCTATTGCGCCTAACCGGTGGTGACAGTCGACGAGCACCTCTAGGCTTGGCTTTGGTAGGCTTCGGATTGTTCTTTATCGGTATTGATGTACTCAAAGACGCTTTTGAGGGTTTAGCAACTGCAGTTGATCTTCAGAAATTAACAATCGATGGTATTGCGGGCGTTTTTCTTTATCTTGGTATTGGTTTTCTTATGACGGTACTCACCCAATCATCCAGTGCCGCCATCGCCATTACTCTAACTGCGTCTACAGGTGGCATATTGGGACTATATGCGGCTGCCGCCATGGTAATAGGCGCCAATGTGGGTACGACGTCGACAGCGGCTATTGCTGTGATTGGAGCAACCCCAAATGCCAAAAGAGTTGCAGCGGCACATATCATTTTCAATGTTGTTACTGGAATGGTGGCGTTAATAATTTTGCCATTATTGTTCTGGACGGTAAAAATCACGGGGGAACTGCTGGGTCTTGAGGACATACCCGCAGTGACACTAGCATTGTTCCACACGACCTTTAATATCCTTGGCGTTTTGCTGATGTGGCCAATCACCAACCGTTTAACTCAGTTTCTAGAACAACGCTTTATCACCCAGGAGGAGATTGAAGGACGTCCACGATACCTGGACAAGACTGTCGCAGTTTCACCCATACTTGCAATTAATGCACTGACATTAGAGTTAACACGAATTGCGGGTGTTGTCAGACGCATGGCTATGGCGATATTGAGTGCAGAATTTGAATCCGCTAAGCACATCAAGAATGATCACATGGTTGTCTCTAAGCTATCGAATGCTGTAGCTGAGTTTATTACTCGGCTAGGGAAGGGAGTACTTACAGGGGAAGTTTCGGGGCAACTTGCAAAACTACTACGCGCTGAACAACATCTACTGGCCTGTGCCAACCAGGCACGGGAGATCGCCAGAATGCAGATAGAGTTAGACTCTTTAAATGATAATGCTTTACAGGAAAGTATTACATCTTATCGACTGTCTACTGTTCACCTGATGGAATTGTGTAACCCCGAAATTGAAGGCTTTTCATTTTTGGAATGTGAGGCACAACTGGAACACCTGCAGATAAAATATGATGATGTAAAAGCTGAATTACTGCATGCAGGTGCAGAATTGCGCACTCCGATTTCCGAAGTAATTAAGATCCTTGATCAGAATAGTAGCATCCGACGTATGTCTCGACAGATGGTTAAATCCATGCACTACCTGAATGAGTTGTATACATCAAGCGAGGTTCTGTTACCCGAACCAGACATAAAAGAATCATATAAAAATAGTGATTTACAAAATAACTCATCAGGTGCTGTAAAATAAAGCTCGTAGCTTATGTATAACTAATAAATTATCATCTTAGAATAAATAGAGAAAACTATAACCGCAAGTTATTTTATCGATTTACAATTGGGAGTTGTTGTCAATTTACTGGAAGAACTTACTAAAAAACCATGTTGTAATAAACTACGACCTATCAACATCTGGTAAGCAAATTTTTTTCTTTCCGTTAGATTTACAGGTGTCAGAAACATTCGATCACCTACACATAACAAGATATTAACGACAGGGCGTTTGATAGCCCCGGGCTGCTTCGGTTTAATTAGAGCATAACGTTCAAATGGACGTTCAAATACCTGTGTCTGTCCCTTGTTGTTACGAACAGTAAAACGAATCCATTGACGGCCATCACGGATAAAATCCTTTGAATTTACTATACCCAAAGACGAATTATCTGCACCAGTATCGATTTTAGCCTGAAGATCAAACTCTTCTGGTAGTATTCGTACAGTTTCTACCCAGCCAATAGTCATAGATTTTGAGGTCTCAGCTGTAACATAAGGACAGTATAAAAGCGTAATTATAAATAGATAGCGCATCGTGGCCCTACAATGTAGAAATAGTTTATTTGAAATCTAAGTATAGATGATGCTTATCTTCTTTATCAATGATATAAACTATTATCGGATCTTTTATTTCTAATATTATAAATTGTGTAACACATGAAAACTAAAAAAACTGCTGAGCATGAAATTAGATATAAAATGCGTCGATTTGCAACCTATCTTCTCATTACAGGTTTTACCCTCGTATTTACACACTATATATTTCTTAAAAGCCAGCAAGTTCACAACGATGAAAACTGGCTTATCACTCTAGATGGTATCCATACTATTAAGCAGGCAGGTACCATTATTAATATTCAGCCCCCCTATGAATCTGAAAACATACGCCTTATAAGTAGGAATCTCAGCCATGCTGGATTACGAATTATACCACCGCAACATGACACTATTAATAGACGTGGCATAAGATTGCGTGCAAATAAACCAGGAACCTATCAGGTTAGTATTGAATATGCATTACAACTCAGTCAAAACCCGAAATTTCATGCACCAAGCATAAGCAAATTAGATCCGAAAAAATTGCAATTATTTCTTTCTAATAATGAGTGGTTACAACTTGAAGACCCTGTACTTGAAAAAATATACAAAGATACTGGCTTAAATAAAACAGTATATGAAAAATTACCTGAACGCATATTTGAATTCGTTCAACAACTACCTCATTCTAAATCGTCGTCTATCCGTACTGTAATCAATATAATTTCTTCAGGCTCAGCCAATCACAGAGAGCGCGCCTTACTCATGGTCGCCTTATGTCGTAAATCTGGCATCCCTTCCCGAGTAATTACGGGTCTTAAGCTTCAGGATGACCCATCAGCCTATCCTGACTACTGGGTTGAAGTTTATATTGATGATCAGTGGATTAGTTATCACCCAGGTCTCGGCTACCGCAATAAATTGCCGGTAAACTATATCGCATTAGATAAATATGGGGACGGCATTGTCTCTGCGTCTATTAAAGGCTTACCTGTTAGTTCTAGTGACTACGTTGCCAGTAATGACATTATGATCGAACGTATGTCTGTAACCATCGGCGCAAATGATAAAATCCATGGTCATTGGTACCAGATTTTCATGTTAGATCGCTTATCTGTGGAAACTCGAAATCAGCTTTCATTATTGATGCTGCTGCCACTTGGGGCATTATTGTGCAGTATAATTCGACAGGTAGTCGGCCTTCATAGCTATGGTGTATTTACGCCGACAATACTGGCTTTAGCTATTACCTATACTGAAATTGAAACAACAGTACTTATACTGGCAATCACAATAGTATTAGTCTATTTTGGTCGCCCCACATTTCATCAGGAAATGTCAAGAACCCCACGCCTATCAATCATCTTTACGCTAGTTGCTATCGGCATGGTCATCGGGGTATCGATACTAGATTATTTCTCACTGGCAACTGATGGGCATTTAGTTCTTTTACCAATAGTGATTATTACATCATTGATTGATCGTTTTTTTTCGGCCATGGAATTGCACGGTAACCATATAGCATTTATTCGACTATTGTGGACGTTTATTCTGATGCTTGCTGTCTTACCAATTTTACAATTAAACTGGCTTGGTGAATGGATTCTTCGCTATCCAGAATTTCATTTGATTACCCTGTCATTATTGATATTGGTTGCCTATTATCCTTTTGGTAAACATAAGCTACCAACCTGGCTTAGGTTATTATCTGAGCCTGAGAAAACAATTGATACAAAAAATGGTAATGATCAGATTAAAAGTCAAAAAAACTGAACTCGAAACAGACTACTTTTACATTAGTACCTGTACATTTTTATCAATATTTTTTTCTAATATACTCGTATCAGTTAATGATTTAGGGTATATGTTCTAACCTGCGAGAACCGGAAAAAGTTGTTTAAGACCATTAGCCATAATCTCAACGGCAATAGCGGCCAGGATAAGGCCAAACAGGCGATTGACAATATTAAGCCCTATAGGTCCTAAGGCTTTACCTATTGCTCCCGCCATACGTAGTACTAGCCACAGAACAAAACATACTAGTGATATGCTAAAAACAATCAAAATGGAATGATATTCAGTATCCGATCGATTCATTGCGATAATGACTGTACTAATTGAGCCTGGCCCAGCCAGTAGAGGAATCGCTAACGGAACTACGCCTATTGCGCTTTTGTCTTCAGCTTCAGCCGCTTCAGCAGGCGTTGATCTTACGGCATCGGTCTGGGCACGCAACATGGCTAAAGCCATTAGTAGCAGGACAATGCCTCCGCCGACCCGAAATGACCCCATGCTGGTGCCCATCCCGTGCAACAGGGCTTCACCTGTCAGTGAAGCCACAATCAATACTGCCAATACCGTAATAGCTGCAATATTAACAATCCGTCTTCGCTCATCTGCAGTATAGGATTTTGTTAGTATCAGAAATATAGGCACTGCAGCGAATGGATCAAGAATAATGAAAAGAGCCATTAAGAAACGTGTATATTCGGTCCAATGTTCCATAAGATGCATCTAAAGTTATATGAGTTATAAATAATCAAATAGGCTATTCAATCTATTTGACTAGGCAACCAACAAAAATCAATATAGGATCCATATTAGTATTTTTTATCCAAAACATAAATCAACTCTGCATGTAGAGCGCAGTCAAATGATGTTTCAATCAACACAATTTAGCAGGATTTAATTAGTGGATACAATCCCTATTAACACACTTGTTTGGCTGGGTATTTTGTTTTGTATTACACAATCAGCCATGTTCTCTGGTTTAAATCTAGCACTGTTAGGCATTAGTCGATTACGTCTTGAAGTAGAAGCATCCACTGGTAATCCTTCTGCAAAAACAATTCTTGCCTTGCGAAAGGATTTTAACTTTCTACTGACAACGATACTCTGGGGTAATGTGGCTATCAATGTTCTATTGACCTTGTTATCTAATTCAGTTATGGCCGGTTTAACTGCTTTTTTATTTTCGACCGTTCTTATTACATTTTTTGGTGAAATTGCACCACAAGCATATTTCTCACGACATGCTATGCGAATGGGTTCGATGTTAGCGCCTTTATTACGCTTTTACCAATGGCTACTTTTTCCAGTTGCAAAACCCAGTGCTATTATACTTGACTGGTGGTTAGGCGAAGAGGGTATACGTTATTTCAAGGAGCGCGATTTACGTTCCTTAATTCACAAACACATCGAAGCTGAGGAAACGGATGTAGATCGCCTGGAAGGTATTGGCGCATTAAACTTTTTAGCGCTAGATGATATTTCCGTTACACAGGAAGGCGAATATGTCGACCCTGAAAGCATAATATGTCTCCCAGAAATCGGGGGTAAACCGAAATTCCCTTCATTTGAACGCCATAGTCAGGATCCTTTTTTGCTACACATAAACAGCTCGGGTAAAAAATGGGTGATTATTGTGGATAAACTCAATAATCCTTATATGGTATTAAACGCAAATGCATTTCTTCGTAACGTGTTGTTTGGCAAAGAACCAATCAATCCTCAAATTTACTGTCATCGACCAATTCTTGTCAATGATGAAAATAAACTTCTTGGGAAAGTCCTTTCTGGTCTTAAAGTATACCCAAAATCTGAAATAGATGATGTTATTGATGATGATTTAATACTGATATGGTCAAAAGAAAAACGCGTTATTACTGGTTCTGATATTCTTGGACGTCTATTGAGAGGTATTGCTTTACGTGACCTTGCTGGGTCCAGACCCTGATACTTTTAATTAGTAACAATCAAATATATTGATAAATTCTTATGTTCAAATAATACTAAGGAAATCAAATAACGACGCAAAATCTATCTAAAAAGCACCACTATTTTTCAGAATAGCCAGTATCCTGGTGATTATTATCATTGCTTTAATGAATTCAGAGAAAGCACACTTGTATTCCAATTAACCTAATGATCAATTAACAACAGGCTAGTTTGTTACTAATCCTCCAGTATGTGCTATATAAAAAAGAT